>CACZPF010000200.1 GCA_902782975.1 uncultured Lachnospiraceae bacterium | reverse complement strand
TGATACATTCCGGGAAACACTGTTTATTCCGTATTTCCTTAATCTTTCAGACCAGAACTTGCCATGGTTTCCAGTATCTGGCTTTCGGCAAAGACAAAGATCAGGATCGGCACGATCATAACCACCACCAGAACGGCAGCGCCCTGACCGGTCCTCGCGATCCCTCCGCTCTGGATCTGCTGGAGGGCATAGACAAGGGTCTTTCTCTCTTCAGAGTAAATATAAAGAGAAGCACGGTTATTCCACAGTCCCTGTACAGAGAAGATGATCAGCGTCATCCAGGCCGGCTTGACATTCGGCATGACAATACGGAGAAATACCTGCCACTCATTGGCCCCGTCGATCTTCGCCGCTTCAATAAGCGAGGTCGGAAGACCTTCCATGAACTGCTTCATCAGAAACAGTCCCATGGGCGAAGCAAAGGCCGGAATAATAATAGCCCAGTAGGTGTCGATCCAGCCAAGACGGTTGAGCAGCAGATAGTTCGGGATCTGCGTTACGTAGCCGGTAAACATGATAGCGACCGTAACCAGCTTGAAAAAAGTCTTCCCCCCGGGGAACTCATACTTGGCCAGTACAAAGGCTGCCATGGAAGCAATGATAAGGTGCCCCGCAGTCCCCACCACCGTAATAAAAACAGTATTGAACAGGTATCTGGTAAAAGTCACCCAGGATTTTCCCATGGTGACAAACAGGTCCGAAAAATTGTCAAGTGTAGGATGCTGGGGGAAAATCCTCGGCGGAAAGCGGAACAGCTCGTCCAGAGGTTTCAAAGCGCTGCTGACTGCATAAACAATGGGGAAGACCATGACCACAGCCACCAGCATCAGAAAAATGTACAGGGCTATGTCGCCTGCCACAGAACGATTCGGTTTTCGCCGGCTTATCAGTTTTTTGTGGTAAACCTGCTGAGCGGGTTCTGTTTTGTTTTTACGAAGGCTCTTACTCAAGTTCCGACCCTCCTTAGCAGGCTCTGGATCGCCTTATTACACAAAATCATGATCAGGAACAGGATGGTTGCAATGGCACAGGCATAGCCCATCTCAAACCTTGAAAAGCCATAGTCGTACAGATGGGTAACAATGGTCCGGGCGGCATAGTCTGTACTCGGATATCCGCAGAGAGCCATCGTCACATCACATACACTGAAGGACTGGGTGATTGCCATAACAGCTCCGAACAGAAGCATGGGTTTCATATTCGGGAGTGTGATATACCACAGTTCCTGCCAGCGGTTCCGGATGCCGTCCATATAGCCGGCCTCGTACTGGGATTTATCGATACCCTGAAGACCTGCCACAAAGGAAAGAAAGGCAACGCCGAGGCTGAGCCACAAAATAACGAGCATACAGATAGGCAGCATGTATTTGGGATCGATAAGCCAGAGCTTAGGTGTATCGATGATCCCCCAGTTCACCAGAAGTGCATTTACATATCCATAGGAATCTCCTCTGAAGAACACGGAGAAGATCACATAACAGTTTCCTGCAATGGATGGAGCGTAAAATACGATAACCGCTATACTCCTCACCCATCTTGGAAGCTCGCTTATAAGCCAGGCAAACAGAAAAGAGAGAATATATCCCAGAGGTCCTGTAATGATCGCGATCATAAACGTATTCTTAATACTTGTCAGGAATATGTCATCCTCCAGGATCAGGCTGATATAATTCTGAAGTCCGATAAACCGCGGAGATTCCAGAATATTATAGTAGGTAAAGCTGTAATAGATGGATGTAACCACCGGAAAAACAAAGAACATAACGAACAGAACCGCGTAGGGTGCCAGAAAAAGATAGCACATCTTTCTCTGTTTTGCCTTTTTTATGGCTGTCCGGGCGTTGTGCTTTCGAAGCGCAAAGTATTTGCGGATATATTCTTTCATATGTAAACCCCATTCCGCCGCTCATATAAGACGGCACAAACAGCAGAGAAAAGTCTGCTTTCTTTTACACTGCTATTTTCTTTATCCGGTCTCACCGTATACCGGCATCCCGAATTCTTTGCGTTTTTTGGTGATTTCTTCATCAATTTTGATCGAGTAGTCGATGATGGTTTCGCGGGAATCGGTCTTTTCGTTCAGTACCTTACGGACAGCGTTTGAAATATGCCGGCCGGTAAAGTATCCGCCCGGAACCTCACGGATGCCGCGGGTCTCATCCCACTGGGCATTCAGCACCTCGATATCCTCTACACTCCAGGAGAGCATGGAAAATGCGTCCCGGTTGGCAGTGGCATAACGGGCGGAGGAACCCAGGAGGGCTTCGATCTCACGTCCAAAACGGATCTGGCTTTCCGGAGATGCCCACCATTTCATAAATTCCCAGGAGTCATTTTTCAGCTTTTCATTGTCTGTCGAGATCATCATCGTGGCAGAACCAGTGATAAAATCGGAGCGGTCAATATACGTCGTCCCGTCTTCTGCCTTTTTTTCTGTTCCCGGTATGAGTGTAAAATCCCACAGGCCGCGGATCTCTGGCGCGGACACCATCAGTGTATTATAGGTAGAGTAGGCAGATATCCCGATGGGCATCTCGCCGGAACGGAAACGGCTCACAAAATCATATACTGTCGGGATCCCGTAATCGTTGAAATAACGGACATAATCATCGAAGGCTCTTATTCCGGCCTCATCATCCACTCTTGTCTTCGTTCCTTCCTCGTTGTACATGTCTCCTCCATACTGGAACAGCAGGGAGAAAT
>CACZPF010000199.1 GCA_902782975.1 uncultured Lachnospiraceae bacterium | reverse complement strand
ATGGACGCTGAATCTCTGCCGCCAGAATGGATATTTCTGGGATGGCGTCAAGCGGGACCGCCTGGTCTGGATTGGAGATCTTTATCCGGAGATGCGTGCAGCGCATTGTCTGTTCGGAACAGTGCCGGAAATCACAGCATCCCTCGATTTTGCCCGGCAAGAGACGGATCTTCCAGGATGGATGAACGGTTATCCGACTTACTCGCTATGGTGGACAATCATTCTGGCAGATGAAGTGGTGCGTTTCGGTACGCGTGAGCCGAAGAAAGAAGAAATCGATTATCTTGAAAAGCTTCTGACACAAATTATGTCCTGTGTTTCAGAAGAAGGAGATGTCGTCTTCCCGGACGGATTTGTCTTCATCGACTGGCCGTCCCTGTGCCGGAAGGATAGTGAACCCGAAAAATGGGAAGATTTCATGAGCGGCGTGCGTGCTTTGACTGTGATCGCTATGGATAAGGCTTTGGGTATTCCCGGCCTGTCGAAAGCAGCCAAAGCGATCTGCTGTGAGGTGAGGAAAAGGGTGAACCGCAAGGAGCGCCCAGTCAGGAAACTGAAGCAGATGGCGGCTCTCTGTACGATCGCAGGCGACAAAACGGAGCAAAATCGTCAGGTAATGCTTGCAAACGGAGCATCCGGCCTCTCCACTTTCATGAGCTATCCCATTCTGACTGCCATGACCCGCTATGGAGACTATAATCAGGCCTTCCGGATTATGAAAGAATACTATGGTGGGATGCTGCGGATGGGAGCTACTACCTTCTGGGAAGATTTCGATCTGAACTGGATGGAGAATGCCACCCGCATCGATGAGTTTCCACAGGAAGGGAAGAAGGATATCCACGGTGATTTTGGCGGTTACTGCTACGAGAAGTATCGTCACAGTCTGTGTCATGGATGGTCGGCCGGTGTGATCGCATATCTGATGGAGAGCGTTGCCGGTATTCGTGAAGTCGGGGATGAAGGCAGGGCCATTGAGATTCAGCCGCACCTTTCCGGGCTTAAAAAGCTGGACGTTACGTACCCGACGAGATCCGGGATTCTGAAAGTCTCTTATAAGACCGATGAGGACGGAAAGGTTTCATTTGATTATGAGGCGCCCGAAGGAGTCCGTGTAAAGTGTTGTTAAAAAAGGTATTGACTCCGACGTTACGTAATAGTTTATACTGATCTTACCAAGGCGAAAGGAAGAAACGAAAAATGATGACAGTACATGAAGTGAGCAGCCTTGCCGGAGTGAGTATACGCACCCTGCAATACTATGACAAAATCGGTCTTTTACATCCGTCGGGATATACCGATGCGGGATACAGACTGTATGACGATACAGATCTGGAACGCCTTCAGTACATCTTATTATTTCGCGAGTTGGAATTTTCTCTGAAAGATATCAAGGCAATCATTAACAGCCCTGATTTTGACAGAAGCAAAGCTTTAGAGCAGCAGATAGAACTGCTTAAGCTGAAGAAGGAACATATCGAAAATCTGATAAACTTTGCACTTGGAATAAAAATGTTAGGAGTGAAGCATATGGATTTTAAGGCTTTTGACAGGAGCAAGCTGGATGAGTATTCCAGACAGGCAAAGGTACTGTATGGTAATTCTCAAGAGTACAAAGAAATGGAAGAAAAGCAGAAGAATCGTACAAAAGAAGAAGACGGACTGATTGCAGATAGATTTATGCTGCTGTTTAAAGAAGCCGGAGAAATGAAAGGAACAGATCCTGCTTCGGAAGAGGCTCAGAACCTTGTAAAAAGGATACAGGAATTTATTACAGAAAATCTTTATACCTGTACCAATAAGATTCTGCGAGGACTTGGTAAATTGTATTCAGGTGGTGGTGATTTTACAAAAAATATCGATGAATATGGCGGTGAGGGAACTGCCGAATTCGTAGATCAGGCAATCCAGATTTACTGCGATAAAGCCGAAATTGTTCATTCAGAGCAGGACTGTCATTAAACTGTAAAATGCTGCAGGGGTGGAGCATATATGGAGGAGCAGAGAGAAGTAAACAACGATTGCGGAAAACACCCGGGCTTATCGGAAACAGGCAGCGGCGTAGCTGCGCCATTCTTCGAGTACGCTCTCCAATCCTCCTGGATGGATCAATCCTACAGTTTTCTGGATCGGTTGTGGCTGGATGGAGACAGGGTGGTTGCCTTCGTGTTTTACGAAGCGCCTGTGACGGATATTTTCTTCAGCGTTCGGAAAGGATATGAATTCCTGGTGGACGAACTGGTGGACTATACTGTAAATGCCATGCCTGATTTTGATAGAAAGCAGCGGCTGGTTCTTTTTAATGGTCAGGAATATCTGAAAGAAGCGGCGGCAAAGCACAGGTTCATCATGACGGAAGAATACGAGGATCGGTATTTCGACTTTCGGAACGAGCTCAATCATCCTCTTCCGGAAGGTTACCACTTTGTGGAGCCGGAGGACGTGAACGGATTGTAAAATGTACGGAATTTGCCAGCGACTGCGAGTTGTACAACACGGACAGCCAGCGGTTTCATCACGCGGCCGGTTTTGTAGAAGTGAACCGAATTGTAGCGTATGTGAAAAAAACCTGATCGGAAACATGATAGAGCCAGCCAGTCATCCGTCTGGACCAACCACATAAAAAATGGGTTCCCAAACTGGGAACCCGTATGAAATAAAGAAACACCCTGAAACATCAGATTTTTATTAGCCTTTGCTTCCAAGTTCCATAGATCCTACTACTCCGGGAGGATTGAATTTTGGACCGTTACTGTTTTTGTCTTCGGTTCCGCCGAGGACATTGCCAAGTTCAAACGTCATTATATCCATTTCAAGGTTTGTCGTTTCTTCGTTTTCAAGCATAGCCTTTGCAGCATCGAGTCCCGATTGGAACTCGTCCCAGATTTCAGATGTAACCCAGTATGTATCGGATGCCACATCAGTTCCATCTTCACTTACAACGACATCTGCTGTTACTTCTTCCGCATAATCAACAGCGTGCTGAAGGGCTTCTTTTGCAGTATCGCCTCGGGAGAATCCAAGTACAGTACCTTCTGATTCATTTGAACTCCACATGATGATACTTCCGTCTACATTGTACTGATCCGTACGGCGATGTCCACGGATAAACTGAGTGTGTGTGAATGCGGTTCCGATTTTCTTTTCGATCAGAGAATCAGTAGTGGATACAGTTCCTTCTGCTCCATCTTCCAGCCAGAAAGGATGCTTGATTGCTTCCGGATCATCCGGGTCTGTGTTTTCTACCAGATGGCCGACAGACTTTACAGCCTGATGTGCGCACCAGCCTTTTTTGCTGTCCAGCCAGAAGATGATCATATCGCCTTCGTCTACGTCATCTGCCACGTTTTCTGCCGGGAATTCCGGCTCCAGAAGCTCACCGTAGGAATTGTACATCCGGATGATGCCATCCTGTTCTTCAATTTTGGAAATCAGAGAAGAAACAAGATAGGTCGTACTGATGAGAGAAGCTTTGTCGCTCCCTTCCTCTGCCCAGAGATCCACGGTCTGGCCGCGAAGCATACTGAGATACTTGGTGTACATGAAGGCAGCTGTTTCAAAGTCTGTCAGTTCACCGGGAACAAAGCTGTCACCCTCGATCTCCGGCATAAACCGGTCATCTCGCCAGGAACGAAGATTATGTGCCTGCCAGGCCCAGCCGCCTTCTTCTTCCCAGATACCGTTTTCGAATCCTCTCTCATATCCGTCCAGCACAACTTCACCGGCTTCGTTCTGATAAGGAATTTTGTGCCCGTTGATATACACATTGCCGGCTTTAACGATATTCCGTACACCTTCTTCGGCATTCCCTTCCGCATAATACTGGTCAAACTGCGGATCCGTCATAGTCAGATATTCATCATCGATGATTGTATAGATTTTGTGATACTTTTTTCCGTCTGCTTCCAGTATTTCACTTTGCGGTTCCTGCTCCTTTGACGGAATTTCTGCCTGCACCAGAGGAAAATGGAATTCCGAATAATCCATCACGACATCTTTGTCAAGTGGTGCACTCTGGACGATCGCATAGCCATATTCCACACCTGCGCCGTCTCCGTTCAGTTCAAAGAAATTCTCTCTTGTGGCGACCTGTGTCCGCAGGGCCTCATCGGTATTGATCGTACCATCTTCGTTGGTTCCGAACTGCCAGTATTCGATCTTTGCCCAGTATTTATAGAATTCGTTTTCTGTGTCATTTCCCTGCAGGCTGCCGGTATAGTTAGCGTACTCTTTTTTACTGATCTTTCCCTTGCAGGTAAGACCGTTCTCTTTGCTGAAGGAGTATTTAAGATGACTCTCCTCCATCTCATCGGCGGGATCGAACGACACCTTCAGCGTGTGGAAATCGATATCTTTATCACTTACATCCGTGATAAACATATAGTCGATCACTCCCTGATCAGGCGCCAGATCCGGATTACTGATGTGAATCGTGATCTGCATCAGGTCATCCAGATCATCAACACTTGTAATACCGCTGTTGGTGAGATCTACGATCTTCGCGTCTCTGGCACTCATATCACGAAGTTCGGAGCCTATCACCGGATAAAAGAAAGTAAGATAACCATCAGCCTCGGTCACACCATCTTCCATAAGTCCTACATACGCCACTCTTGTGCCTGGCTCCCAGCCTATTTCTGTTTCCTGAGGCGGTCCTTTACCTTCTTCTGGTTCCACTGTAAAAACATCATCCTGATCTTCATCTGTAAAATTATAAGCCCATCCGACATTAAGCACGGATACATCTTCTACTTTGACAGTTTTTTCTATCATATCTTTATCCAGGATGACAGCTTCCGATGCTCCCGCATCGATAGAAACCACCGCTGCGCATTCATTCGGCTTCATCTGATCGCAGAAAGCGGGTACTGCCATACCTGCAGACAAAATCACTGCGGCAGAAATGACTGGCAGTGCGGACATTGCTTTTTTCATTATTTTCTCCTTTCGTTTTAAAAAATACACGGTCATATTACTGAGATCTCATACCGGAAGCGCTTCTTAACGGCTTTTTTGAGAGCCCCTGATTCGCGTTCAATATATCGAAGGGAAAAATGCATGTCAACAATACCTGGGGATTATGAATCAAAAATCTTTTTCAATATAAAAAAAACCGGGTTTTCAGTCTGTCTTATGTACATACTGGCCCGGTTTTTGAAATTATTTTCAAAACTATATCTCGCAGTTCAACGGTCTGGCAGGTTAGTTTTCAAAGAGTCAGAGAGATGCGCCTTCGGATTTCCTCAGAATATCTCCTGCCGTATTAGAATCTGTTACCAGTACGTTGATCAGACTGCCTTTCAAAGCAGCAAAGATTGCGTCCAGCTTGTCCATGCCATGGGCGATTCCGATCCTGGTTACAATATTCCTGTATCGCTCCAGAGGAAGCGCGATCACCTTCGCATTCCATTCAGAAGGAATCTTTCTGCCATTACCGTCAAAGTACTGTCCGCAGATGCTGCCGACCGCACCCTGACTCAAAATTTCCTCCAGCTGCAGTGGAGACATCATGCCGTGGCAGTCTTTCCTGTTTTTTTGTATTGGAACAATGTCCGTAACAGCAATTGTAACTTTTTCCATTTTCTGAAAAGTGAAGGCAATCTCATTGTCCTGCAGCAAAGCCTGCTTCCTGTACAAGTCATGTACATAAACCGGAGTATTCAGGAGATGGATCGTGATACCGGTATTTTCAGCGGCAAGCCTTTTCAGGATCAGAGTATTTTGCTGCTGAGAATAAGAATGAACTACTTCCCCAATCAATTGATAGAGATCAAGAGAATCCTTTTCAGGAACCGGAAGTTTTTTCAATACTGCATTAACAGTGTGAGATCCAACGATCCCTGTGTGTCCGCCGTTCTCCAGCAGTTCGCCAAGATAATCAGCCGCAAAATCCACCAGGATATCCTCCATCTCTTCCAGGCATGGCTGCGACTCCACAATAACAGCATCCTTCATGCCAAATTTTTTTATAAGCTTTTCTTCCAGAAGAGCATTACGCTCGATCATTGGATTCAGACGGATCTCTACGATTTTCAGCTCTCTTGCCTTTGCAAGCAGGCGGGAAACCTTGGCTTTTGAAACATAAAGAACCTTAGCTATTTCGGACTGTACCAGACCTTCTTCATAATATAACTGAGCTGCTCTGTACATTTCGCGATATTCGTCGGAATATCTTTTTATGTATTTTTCGCGCATGGTGCATTTTTCCCTCCTGCGGCATTTTCTTCTGTATACTCGTGACATTTTTTGTTATATTTTAATAGAACCATTCTCATTTTGGAATACATAATCTTCGTAAAATCCGTTTTCTTTTGCAACTTCCCGCACTTTTTTAAATATCTCTTTCATTTCAAAAGTCAATGGAATACGGCGAGATTTCAATTTTTTCATAGTCCTGAGATGGGATAGTTGTTTTTGGGGTTGTATTTGTCAGTATTCCTTTGATAGAATTTAGTGACACCCATAGACAAGAAAGAAAATGTGAAGTTTTATACTGAAAAATGTGGATTTCATATAGAATCAACAGAAAGAGATAACGATATAGAACTTGTTCGATTTGCAGTTGGAAGATAGACGGAATGATGGCCGCATATGTAAGTGACAGCGCCATATGAGCCGAAAAATGCGGACTATCTAAAAACAAATGAAGACAATGGAAAGATCTGGTTTTGAGGAGAAGAATAAATGAATTACGGAATTGAGGATCTGACAAAAGAAGAAGCCGTATATATTGGTGAGAAGATCAATGAGATCGTGCCGCGCGAAGTGGACTCGGACGAAGAAGAATTCGTTCTCAAAGTTGAGAATGAAAATGGTGAGATCATCGGCGGATGCATTGCGGAAGCATATGAATACCACTGGTCGAGAGTTTTGCTTGATGAGCTTTGGGTGGATGAACGCTATCGCCATCAGGGGATCGGCTCGATGATCATCCGCGAGGTCGAGCGTATTGCAAGAGAGAAGGGCTGTCGGGTTGTCACGCTTGGCACCGCCAGTTATATGGCAAGACCGTTCTATGAAAAACACGGCTACACGGTTTTCACAACGCTGAAAAAGGCAAACGGTTATATCAGCTATTCATTAGTCAAATACCTTGACAGGGATACTCCTGACTATGTGCCGACAAACAACAGCGGCACGCGGTATGAGGTGTCTTTCGGCAATGAGGACGACGCGGATGCTGTACAGGATGGCCTTGACAAATACGACGAAGTCTACGAGCCGAAATACGAAAACGTCGGTTTTTACAAAAAACTTGTGGATAAAGACGGCAGTTTCATTGCAGGTGTGATCGCGGACGTGGAAATGGGCGGAAATGCTTTTGTCGATGCATTGTTCGTGGAAGAGCCGCTCAGGTGTAATGGTCTGGGAACGTATTTCCTGCAGGAAGCGGAAAAACTGGCAAAGGAAAACGGCGCTTCAATGATTTTGACGAATGCGGGCGATTGGAACGTCGATTTCTTCAAAAAGAACGGCTATCTGGTCAGAGGCGAACTCAAAGATGTTCCCAAAGGACACAACTGCTACGAACTCTTCAAAAAGT
>CACZPF010000198.1 GCA_902782975.1 uncultured Lachnospiraceae bacterium | reverse complement strand
TGAAAAGTACCAAATGCGGGGCATTTCAGTTATTGCTGAATGCCTCGCTTTTCTAGCCCCGCACTTGGAACTTTTCTAATGTATTCTTTGAATTGTCAAGAATTCCATTTGTTATGTAAAACCATTCATGATCATATTGAACTAATCCCGTATAATAGAGCTGCACCTGGCCATTTGAAAGGAAATACCATATGCCATCATAAAGTTGTAAACCATTAGCTTCAGAACACAAAACTCCATTGGCAATAAAAAAATCACCTCCGGCATATCCTATGATACCATTATAATTGATATCAACCTGATTGTTTTTATAGACTTTCCACTTCCCATCAGAATCTAATGCCAGCCCGTCTGTATAACCAGAATAAACCTCCGCAGCAGCGATATCTTCTATAATATTATAATCTATTTTACTATCTATATCTTCCAGCGAACTGTCACTGATCGTGAGAGGATTATCCTCCGGACTCACAAATATAGATCCTCCAAAATCTATTTCCATTTCATCCCCTGAAGGGTCAATTTCTTCGTAAAGATCCAATTCTTCTGAATAGTCGATTCTTCCCAGAGTCAAATCTACGTCTTCAGAACCAGCCTCCAACTTTTCATCCAGAAAATAAACCGTTTCTTCAAAACCAGAACTCTCTTCCGCAGATACAGGTCCGCTTTGAGCAGCTCCAAGAATTCCAACCAGAAACAAAACAAGGCATCTTCTTTTCATTCTTGCTCCTCCCTGTAAAACATTTTTTACACAATAACCTTTTGCAATATATACCGTTGTTTGTCGTCATAAGAATGTACCTAAAACTGTTGTGTTCGTTTTGATTTTTTCCGTTGACCAAAGTCGTCCAATCAACAATCTACCTGAAAAATAAGAAGAGGAACGCTTCATTATCTTCTGATTCCAAGAAAAAGCCGTTCCTCTGTCTGTATATTTGTTTTATTATATGTATTTCTATGTTGTAGCTTCTGAGTACCTATTTCTGTGTACTTACTCCTCTGTACTTATTCCTCTGTACTTACTCCTCTGTACTTATTCCTCTGTACTTATTCCTCTGTACTTATTCCAGCGAACTTATCCCTGTATACTTATTCCTGTATTTTTCTTGCTTACTCCTGCTTGTCATCTTTATCTTTTAAGGCTTCTTCCGCTTTTCCCTTTAATGCTTCCAGCCCTTCACTCGCTTTTCCGAAAAGTGTGACGGCACCTTCTTTCAGAGCGGCAGCCCCTTCTTTGGCCTTCTTCTCTACTTCGCCGCTTTCAAAAGCATCCACGACCTTGTTTTTTACGGAAACCGCGCCTTCTTTAATCTTCTCGTCCAGATCAGTCTTTTCCAGAGCTTCGTCGATCTTTCCCTTTACAGAAGCGGCGCCTTCTTTGATCTTCTCATCAATGTCGGTTTTATCCAGCACACTGTCAACTTTTTCCTTCAGATCATCCAATAAACCCATGTTATACCTCTCTTTCCAAAATAAACCACCCCTGCAGACCCTCGCGGGATCTGTTCTGTTTCCTGACAACAGAATCTCAGCGTGTTGATCCATCTTCTACGCCGTGACTGTTCTGTCTCTTATATTTTACACAATCTGAAAGGTGCTGTAAAGAGATATCACATCGAAACGGGCGGCTCCTGGTATTATTACTGTGAAACAAAACCTTCCGGGCAGCCAAAAAAGCGCAGACTGCCCCTATCAAGCTTTGTAACATTATTTAAAAGTCGGCAAAAATCTCTTTCAACACGGTTTTCCTTATTCGATTGAGACATTGCTTTACAAGGAGAGGGAAGCATCCTTCCTGTCACCGTTCATCAAAATGACCGGTTCTCCCTTTATGGATATTTTCCCCCGGCATATTTCCACAGGGCCGCCGGTGATCCGGTTCTTATAAATGCCGTCGGGGAAGAAACTGTCAAGACTTCTGCCTCCGGCAGTTTTTACATCGGCAAGAGAAATGACCGAGGACCTGCCCTGAAGAGAAAAGAACCCTGCTGAGGAAGGAACAATTCCCTTTGCAGATTCATCCGGCTGCCAGATATTGTCTGTATGTACAGCCGATACGATTTCCCGCGGAAGCGCCGTCGTGCAATAGCTGCTGTCCGTAAAGACCTGCTCGTTTTTTATGGCTTTCAGACTCCGGATAAGATCCGAAAGATCAAGATCGGTTCCGCACTGTCCGTGCCCTGTCCATTTTACGGTGTCTTTGTCAAACAGATCCGGGCAGAGAGTGCAGCCCTTTTCCTGTCCGGCATAGACCATGGCGGTTCCCTTCTGGAAAAACATAAAAGCAGTCCAGTTTCTGAGCTGTGTTTCATCTGGGATCAGAAAATGCGCCCGGGGCTGGTCGTGATTCTCCAGGTATCTGACCTTACAGTAATTGCCGGGATAGATCTCCTCCTGTTTGTTGATCTCCCGGCAGTATCCGGCAAGAGAGTTTTTTCCTTCCAGAAAGCCGAGATACCAGTCAAAAATGTCATACTCGTACTCAATATCGAAGGCCTGGTAGAGTTCCGCATCCGACCAGGCCGGTATCCCGCGGGAGCGGTTATTCTTCAAAAAGCTTCCGTGTACCGACTCGGCAAGCCAGATGGCGCCGGGACGGACCTTTGCCACAGCTTCCCTTGCTTCGATCCAGAATTCCACCGGAACCAGCGATGCCACATCACACCGGAAACCGTCTACATAGTTCGCCCACATAACGAGTGTTTCTATCTGATAGTCCCACAACTCATGGCCGGAGGCGTAGTCCAGATCGATCACATCCCACCAGTCCCCGGTTTTATTGCCAAAGGAGCCGTCTGGTTTTTTGTAAAACCACTCCGGATGGGAGGCGGCAAGTACGGAATCGGGGGATGTATGGTTATAAACAACATCGATAATGACCTTCATGCCTTTGGCATGAATGGCCTTTGTCAGGTTTACAAAATCTTCCAGGGTGCCGTATTCCGGATTGACAGCCCGGTAATCCTTTATGGCATAGGGCGAACCAAGTGAACCTTTTCTGTTTTTTTCGCCCGTCGGGTGGATCGGCATCAGCCAGATGATATCCGTTCCGAGACTTCGGATGCGGTCCAGATCCTTTTCGACGGCGGCAAATGTGCCCTCTTCTGAATAATTCCGCACAAAGACAGAGTAGATCATCTGATTTCGAAATGTTTTAGAAGTAGACAGCGCCATAAATACCTCCATGATAAACAGACAGATGTTGAAAGATACAACAGTATTATAGCACGGATCAGAAAACGGATGCAAAAAATTCACGTCCGAAATACCCGGACTTTTTATTGACTGCAGAGTTAAGTGTGTGTAATATGATATGGAAAATAACTTAAGGAGGATAAAATGCATCCCTGTTTATCAGTAGGTTTCTACGTTTTGGTTCAGCTCATTACATTTGTTTTTGTTTACTGCCTTTTCCGGAAATCCAGTTTTTTATCGAAGCGTCATGGACTGCGGCGCCTGATATTTATAATATTTCTGATTACTAATATTATCCTGAGCTGCCTTCCAGTTGCGGGAACGCTTCTGAAAGACAGTCCGGTCAAATTTTTCTGCCAGGGGGCCGGAAATATCTGGCTTGGGTTTCAGATCTATTCTTATGGAATACTCTTTGTCGGTTCAATCGTCGTGATCGTTTTTGGAGGCATTGTAAAGCTGTTGTTACATCGCGGAAAGCTTCGCGACTGGTTTCTTCCGCTTATGGTTTTAAGTATTTGCGGCAGCGCGGTTCTCCTTGTATATGGCATGCAGCATGCACAAAAAACAATTGTGACAGAATACGACGTAACGATCAGTAAACCTGAAGCAGTACAAAGAGATATGAAGGTAGTCCTGATTGCAGATCTCCATCTCAGCGTCAACTCTCATCTGCCGATGATCCGGAACATGGTGGATGAAATCAACCGCCAGAATGCGGATGCTGTCGTAATTGCAGGGGATATCTTTACCAGTTCTTATGAAGCGCTGAAAAATCCGGAGCAGTATGCGGATGTATTGTCGCAGATCAGTTCGCGGTACGGAACCTTTGCCGTGTACGGAAATCATGATGTAGTAGAAGACCTGTTCGGAGGTTTTCCGATCTCACCTATATCGGAGGCTTTCCGTACCACTGAGATGGAACAGTTTTTCGAAGACTGCCATTTTAAAACCCTGTATGATGAGACAGTCAGCTTAGCCGACGGGGAAGTTCTTTTGACAGGCCGTGTTGATGGCGAGAAGGCAGGAGACGGCACAGCATTAAGAAAGAGTCCTGCTGAACTGCTTGCAGATGTCGATATCCAAAAGCCTGTCATCGTACTGGAACATGAACCTGTAGAATTTGCCGCACTTAAGGAAAGCGGCGCGGATCTGGCACTGTGCGGCCACACGCACGCGGGACAGATATTCCCGGGGAATCTGATCATTCCGTTTTTTAATGAAAACGCTTATGGTTACAAAGTCGTTTCCGGCCTGCAGACGATCGTGACGTCCGGAATAGGCTATTACGGACCGCCCATGAGAATCGGAACAAACAGCGAAATTACCGTTGTCAATATTCATTTCGAGCGCGGGTGATCTGTATCCCTCTTATAACCACACATCATCCAAAAAAGAAGTCAGATTCAACCTTGGAATCTGACTTCTTTTTTCGCATATCATCTGCCCGTGCCGGCCTCTCCCGGCATATTTCCAAAATCTCCGGAATTTCCCTGCATCCCGGACTGCATCCTGCCGCCCAGAGAGGCGGCATCCGATCCTCCCTGCTGCATTCCACCGATCAAAGAGGCGGCATCCGATCCTCCCTGCTGCATTCCGCCGATCAAAGAGGCGGCATCCGGTCCTCTGCCCGGCGCATTTTCTTTCTCCACAATGGTACCTGGTGTCTGGCTGTCCGGCGCATTTTCCTTAACTTCTCCCATCATTCCCGCATCGCCGCCGGGCACATTTTCTTTCTCCACAACGGTACCTGGTGTCTGGCTGTCCGGTGCATTTTCCTTAACTTCTCCAGCCATTCCCGCGGCAGCAACTGGTACATTTTCTTTCTCCACAACGGAACCTGGTGTCTGGCTGTCCGGCGCATTTTCCTTAACTTCTCCAGCCATTCCCGCGGCAGCACCTGGTACATTTTCTTTCTCCACAACGGAACCTGACGCCTGGCTGTCCGGCGCATTTTCCTTTCCTTTTCCAGTCATTCCCGCTTTGACACCAGACATATTTTCATTTTTTCCGTCAGCGGCGGTCTCCTGGGCGCCTGCTGCGGCACCGCTCTGCGGCGTTGTCTCCTGCATTCCGTCAGGCTTTCCCGCCTCCGGCCGTCCCTTTGCCTCACCTTTCCAGATCAGGTTGACTCCCGAAGGCAGTTCCCGATGGTCATTGTTCCATCCATCCACCGTTTCTGCCAGCGTATTTTCAAGCCGGCTCTCCCGGCTATGCCATGTACGAACCTCCATCTCGATGGAACCGTTCTCTTCCGAAATACTGCCCTTCTCTGCCATAAAGTCAAGCGTTTCCGACAAAGCTTTATCAAATTTCTTTCCTCTGACTCTTTTTTCAATAACAGAAGCGGTTTCTCTGCCTTCGTCATCATCTGCTTTTACAGAAATAACCTTGTCAAATATATTCAGACGGTACGTGATGGAGGAATCGGTACTCAACGACACTGTACTTACCGGATAATAAGCAGCTGCCACACCGGTACCTGTTCCCATCACACTGACAATGACGACAGCTGCCGCCACAGCTGCATGCTTCCGTACATAGGAGCCAAACCGGATAATTTTCGGTATGCTCTCCTTATCGGCCTTGGCCTGCAATGCTTCCATTCTTTCCAGTTCTGTCTTTGTAATCTCCAGAACCTGTCCGACCTGATAGCCGCTGTCAGGCAGAATCCGCACAATTCCGTCATTCGAAAGAACTGCAGATCTTTTGCCCCGAATCTCCAGAACAACAACTTTCATCCTGCCTGCCCCCTTTCCTGAATTTTATCGCGGACATATCCCAGATAATCTGCCAATCCGGGATAATCTCCATCCAGGATCAAGGCGGAAGTAATGAGATATTTCCTGTATCTGTCTACTATTTTTCTCGAAATCTTCACTCTGCCCAGCATTTCTCTGACGGGCAGAGTTTTGCTTTTTCTCATCTTAGGCGTTAATGGAGGCGGAGGTGCAAACAATGCCGCAATCAGACTTGCACAGCTGCTCCTGGTCTTTTCTGCCCGGGGAGAACATTCCGCCAGGTCGAAAAAAGAGATCCCGTAATCTCCCAGTTCTTCCTGCAAAGCCTCTATCTCATCTTTTAATGAATTTTCCGTCACAGCCGTAACACCCAGATGTTCCCTGACCTCCATCTGAAACTGAAAGTCCGGATCGTCCTCATCCACATTTCCTTCAAATGCTTCCGGCCGGACGGAGATTTCAGCCTTTGTACGGGCATTGCTTCTATATAAATCGGTCAGCCGGCTTCTAATGATCAGTCCGGCATAAGGCCAGAAATCACCCTTGCTATCATCATAACTGTCCAGTGCACTCGAAACTGCCCGGAGCGCGACAGACCACTCCTCATCACTGATCGTGACAGATTTATTCGTGATGCGTGCGGTCATCCGTAAAATATAATTCTGGGAATCCCGCAGAAATTTTTCTTTTTTTTCAGGATCCCGGCCAGCTTCTATGGCTTCCTGATTGCCAATCCCAGAGTTCATAAAGATCGCACCTCTTCTACAATTATTAGTAACCTCATATTTTAATAAGCCTGATACTTAATTAGATTCCAGTTATCTATAATAAATTCACCTCCGTGTTTTTGGCAAGACATAAATATTTCTAATTATAATTACGAAAGAACACCGCTAAAAAACGGGGTCTCCCATAAATAATTTTAAAAACCAGAGGTGCTCCTTTTGGAACTTCTATTAAAACAGGAGATTGAGAAACTCCCTGCGTCATCAATTAAATGGTATAGATCTTTAAACTGCTTAGATGTCTTGAACTTGCAGCCTCTCAATAAATTCTAAAAGCGTTTATCCAAACACAAACTCGTTCCCGTACTTTTGCAATTACCAGATTTTCTTCCAAAAGATTCCCGATTAACCAATTATTTCTCCAGTATGTTCAGTATATTCCATGTAATTAAGAAATCTCCCAGGTTAAAATTCGTAGAACTATCTATTTTATCATAATATAGCATCTGAAAATGCCGGAGGCAATAAATTGTCTGTCACGGATTTCACAGAAAAAACGCAATTTCATCGAACTTTTTTCATTTTTATCCTGTACAATTCAACACAATCGTTTCAGTGATATTTCATTCAACCAATAATTAAGTGTCATTCAATCAACAATGAAATGTCATTCAATCAACAATGATAAGGAGGTATTCTCATGAACAAACAAAACGATGTATTACCAGCCCCAGGGAACCAGTTATCCCTTGCTGAAAACGCACCCCGGAAAGCCAGAAAAGCAGCCATCATTGCTGCTGCCTCTCTCTTCGCCCTTTCATGCACGTCATTCCATGCTTTTGCAGACTCGGACGAAATATTCACGACCCGTGATCTTGCCCAGACAGCGGACCTTTCCGATGCCGTCACCTGTCAATTGGAAGATGGACAGAATATCGATATTACCGAAGCAGGTACCTATGTTCTCCAGGGAGAAGCCCAGAATACGACCATTACCGTTGAAGCCGGTAATGAAGATAAAGTCCAGCTGGTTCTTGACGGCGTAACCGTCGAAAATGAAAGTTCCCCGGTAATCTATGTACTTTCTGCCGATAAAGTCTTCATAACAACTACAGAAACAGAAAACATCCTGATGACCACCGGTACCTTCGTTGCAGACGATGTTAACGGCAATAATACGAATGCGGTCATCTATGCAAAGGATGATCTGGTACTGAACGGTATGGGAACCCTTTCTATCGGTTCCAGCGAAAACGGAATCAATGCAAAGGATGATCTCAAGATCACAGGTGGGACTTATCAGATTTCAGCTTTAAAACATGCCGTCAGAGCAAATGACAATATCTATATTCAGGACGGCGTCTTTACGATCAAAGCCAAAAAAGACGCCCTGAAATGCGGAGACGATGATAATGTTTCCTCCGGATCCATCTATGTATACGGAGGAACCTTTGACATCACGGCAGGCAGTGACGGTCTGCAGGCCAATACACTGGCTGAGGTCGATGGCGGCACATTTACCATTAATGCTGCCGAAGGAATCGAAGGCACCTATATATTGATCAACGATGGATCCGTCTCCATCAATGCTTCCGACGACGGGATCAATGCTGTACAGACATCCGATCAATATCCCGCCGCTGTGGAGATCAACGGAGGAAGTATCACGGTCGTGATGGATGCGGGCGACACAGATGCCATCGACTCAAACGGGAGCATTACAATTAACGGTGGATCGATAAACATCACAGCCCAGTATCCTTTTGATTACGACGGCTCAGGCGCACTAAACGGAGGAACTGTCATCGTTAACGGCCAGGAAGTGAACACTTTGCAGAATTCCATGATGGGCATGGGAGGCGGCTTTAAACAACGGGGCGGCTTTAACCAGGGGGGCGGCTTTAACCAGGGAGCCGACTTCAATCAAGGCGGAAGATTCAATCAAGGCGGCGTTCCAGGCAGTTTTAACCAGGACATTGCGCCGGGCAGTTATGAACAGGGCAATAATTTCTAATACGTTTAAGACCCTATAGATTCCATATCCGGCACCTGCTCCAGGTGTATTCAGAATCAGATCATTAACATCTGAAACTCCGGAGGCAACAGGCAGCCAATGAATCTCTATACGAAAAAGGGGCTGTGAAAAAGGTCGTGGCCAGATTCCGGCCGTCTTATGAAATGCCTGAAATAATGACATTTCATAAGACGAGCCGGAAAGGATGATCGACTTTTTTCACAGCCCCTCATTTAATTCGGCACGATTTACAGCCTCTTCAGATCATTCGAAATTCCCGCCTATGGGTTCTCACAGACAATGTTTCATCCGCCCAAACTTCAGAAAATAAAATCTTCCTTTTCAAAGGCAATGTCAAATGTCTTTACCGCCTCCACGATGGAATTCTGATCCAGCGGGCCGTAGAGCGGTACACAGGAGAATTCTTCCTGCGTAAAGTACCCCAGCACGATATTGGTGACCGCACAATTATATTTTTCAGTCAGTGCGGGAAGTTTGGCCGCAAAGGCAAGGTTCTTTTCGGTTGCATAGGGAGAATCCTTTACTGCCTCTGCTCCTTTTGCACTATAAATATGGAAGAAGCCGCTGGCATTGCCCATATAGGGCATCATCTGATTTCCGGCATTTTCTTTATGATAATCATAAAGGCCGCTCTCTCCCTGGACATAGACCAGTGTATCATCCGGCAGAGGATTCATATACTTCGAAGCAAGATTCAGAAGTGCCTGATCCGCTGCAGGGCCTCTGTACCCCATCTTTTTACAGTAGGCATCGGCTGCTTTTGCTCTGTCTGCCTTCCAGTTGGAAATACCCCAATAGCGGATCTTGCCCTCTCTTACAAAATCCTGCATGGTCTCCACCATGTCTTCCACCGGGATCCGCGGATCATCCCTGTGATAGAAATAGATATCAATATAATCCGTCCGAAGGATCCGGAGAGATCCTTCTATATCTCCCCGCATGTCCGCCTTTGTACAGCGGTTGATGTGAAGATCCATGGCGGGA
This sequence comes from uncultured Lachnospiraceae bacterium, assembly GCA_902782975.1. Lineage (GTDB taxonomy): Bacteria > Bacillota > Clostridia > Lachnospirales > Lachnospiraceae > Blautia_A. The sequence goes on along the minus strand of CACZPF010000198.1, from coordinate 89 downwards.
TGTGTAAACACAGGATGTCCGCCCTTTGTCATCAGTATAATATCATGACGATTGCCTGCTCTCTGCATCCAGTCGCCGGTCACTCTCTC
>CACZPF010000197.1 GCA_902782975.1 uncultured Lachnospiraceae bacterium | reverse complement strand
TACAGATGAAGCAGTACAGACAAAGTAATACAGACTGGAGTTTCGGCAGGAAGGACATTTAGAATGCTTACTTTAAAAAATATCCGGAAGGACTATGTTTCGGGAGAAATCAAGGTACAGGCTCTTCGCGGTGTGGATATTTCGTTCCGGCAAAATGAGTTTGTGGCGATTCTGGGGCCGTCAGGATGCGGCAAAACGACCCTCCTGAATATCATCGGAGGTCTGGACCGCTATACGGAGGGCGATCTTTTCATCAAAGGGAGTTCCACCAGAGAATATAAAGACAAAGAGTGGGACAGTTACCGCAACCACTCCGTCGGATTTGTGTTTCAGAGTTATAATCTGATCCCTCATCAGAGCGTGCTTTCCAATGTGGAACTCGCCCTGACCCTTTCCGGAGTAAGCCAGAAAGAGCGAAGAGAGAGGGCCATAAAAGCACTGGAGAAGGTCGGGCTCGGCGATCAGATCAGAAAGAAACCAGGCGAGATGAGCGGCGGCCAGATGCAGAGAGTTGCCATTGCCCGTGCCCTTGTGAACGATCCGGAAATTGTCCTGGCAGATGAGCCGACAGGTGCACTCGACAGTGAGACGAGTGTTCAGATCATGGAAGCTCTGGAAGAGATCGCAAGGGACAGGCTGGTGATCATGGTGACCCATAATCCGGAGCTGGCGCAGAAATATGCGACAAGGACGATCCGCCTGCTGGATGGCCAGGTGACGGACGATACGGATCCCTTCGACGGGAAAGAAGAAAGCGTTTCCCAGGTACAGACAGGCCGGACCAGCATGGGGTTTGCCACGGCTTTCCGATTGAGCCTTAATAATCTCCTGACCAAAAAGGGCAGGACCTTCCTTGTATCTTTGGCAGGGAGTATCGGCATCATCGGCATTGCCCTGATCTTGTCCATGTCGAACGGTGTCAATACTTATATAAAAAATGTGGAGGAGGATACCCTGGCGCTTTATCCCCTTTCCATTGAATCCCAGACCATGGACCGCTCCAGCCTTCTGGTTTCGCTGATGGGGCTGGACGACAACGAAAAGCGGGATGGCAGTGACGGCAGGATCTATTCCAGCAATATTATGGGCGAATTTCTGAATGCCATGGTTTCGGAGGTTCAGGAAAACGACCTGGCTTCGTTTAAAACATTTCTGGAAGAATCGCCGGAAATCAAAGAGCTGACAAGCTCTGTCAGCTACGAATACGGGACAACACTGACGGTTTATAACGAAAATGCCGTCGGCGGCAGCCTGCAGGTGAATCCGAGCAAGGTTATTGATACCATGACGAATACTTCCATGATGAGCGACATGAATGCCATGGTATCCATGTCCAACATGAATCAGATGTCCGAGGCCATGAATCTGTATAATCTGAATTCCTTCTTCGAACTTTCGGAAAGAAGAGAAGGAAATTATGATATGATTGCCGGGCACTATCCTCAAAACGTGGACGAAGTACTCCTTATTGTAGGTGAAAACTATGACATGAGCGACCTGACCCTCTATACGCTGGGGCTCAGAGATCAGAGCGATGTGACGGAGATGTTTTCGGACCTGATGTCCGGAAAAACAGCAGACACCGCGGAGGATATCAGCTTTACCTATGACGAACTGATGGACATGAAACTGAAACTGGTTCTTCCCGGCAATCTGTACCGGGACGCGGGGGCAGGAATTTACACCTATGTCGGCGATGACGAGGAAAAGATGGCAGAAGTCCTCTCAGAAGCCATGCCCCTTAAGATTTCCGGAATCGCCCGCACCAACAGTCGTTCCCTTATTTCCACCTTTGCGGCAGGAGGTGTGGGATATACTCACGAACTGGTGGAATATGTCATCAATGCCAATAATGAAACGGCTGCTGTAAAAGCCCAGAAAGAACATCCGGAGGTAGATATCTTCACAGGTATTCTCTTTGCCGGAGGGGCAGAAGTAGAAGTAACCATGGACATGGTGGAAGCTTATCTGGATACCCTTCCGGAGGAGCAGCAGAAGCAGGCGAGAGCCATGTTGAAGCTCATGAACGAAGAGCGGATCATGGCCATGGTCAAAGAGCAGATGAAAAAGCAGAAGACGACGGCGACCTACGACGGAAACTTAGGAAAGCTAGGAGCTGCTGATATTGGAACACCGACACGGATCAGAATCTTTCCAAAAGATTTTGAGAGCAAAGAAAGTCTCGTCGAACTGATCGATACCTACAATCAGAAGATGCAGGATACAGGTCACGAAGGAAGCATGATCCGCTATACAGACTATGTAGGGACCCTGATGAGCTCGGTAACGGATATTGTAGATACGATTTCCTATGTACTGATCGCTTTTGTATCGGTTTCGCTGATCGTATCTTCCATTATGATCGGCATCATCACCTATATCAGTGTTCTGGAGAGGACCAAGGAGATCGGCATCCTCCGCGCACTCGGCGCTTCCAAGAGGGATGTATCCCGGGTATTTACCGCCGAGACATTCATTATCGGGCTGGCGGCAGGGCTTCTGGGAATTCTGGCAGCCTGGCTTCTGACCTTCCCGATCAATGCCATTATAAGAGCGGTCACGGAAGTAAATGCTGCTGCGATCCTTCCGCCTGCCGGCGCAGCCATTCTGGTTCTGATCAGTATGCTGCTCACCATCACTGCAGGAGCCATTCCTTCCCGGATGGCAGCAAAGAAGGATCCGGTCGTAGCACTGAGAACCGAGTAAAGACATAAAGAAGGAATGACAGCATGGAAAGAAAACCAGCATGGAGAGAAAACCAGCATGGAGAGAAAACCAGCTGCACGCGGCCTCCATGTACCATGGTGCATAAAAACAAATTGATTATAACAGGCTGGCGGATGTCAGCCGGGTAAGTAAACTCAGAAAGTGAGAAAATAGAGATGAAGATGAGATATGATGCTTTTTATCCGGGGCAGGTATGGCTGGACACAGAAGGAAAACGGATCCAGGCGCACGGCGGGTCTGTCATCTATGTGGATGGAACTTACTACTGGTATGGAGAAAACAAGGAAAAGACAGACGGAAAGAACGGAATCTGGACCTGGGGGATCCGCTGTTATGCTTCCACAGATCTCTACAACTGGGAAGATAAGGGGCTGATCATTGAGCCGGACCTCGAAGATGAAAAGTCGCCCCTTCATCCCACATGTATGATCGACCGTCCGCATATCATTTACAACCGTTATACCAGAAAATATGTCTGCTGGCTGAAGATCATGAACAAGGACGGGACACAGTCGGAGACGATCCTGACAGCAGATGCCATTCTTGGGCCTTATACGATCGTCCGGACCAACCTTCGCCCACTGGGCATGAGCGCCGGGGACTTTGATCTTGTTGTCGCAGAGGACGGAAAAGCCTATTACTATTTTGAGAGAGTTCACTCGGAGCTGATCTGTGCGGATCTGACAGAAGACTATACGAATGTGACAGGCTACTATTCCACGCATTTTCCGCAGCCTTACCCGCCCTATGTCCGGGAAGCGCCGGCACATTTCCAGAGGAACGGCCTTCATTATATCGTGACATCCGGGCCCACCGGTTATCTTCCGAACCCGTCCGAGATCGCGATGGCGAAAACATTCCACGGCCCCTTTACCGTTCTTGGAGATCCGCATCCTTACGATGTTTCACACACATCCTACCACAGCCAGATCTCCTGTGTCTTTAAAGTAGAGGAGAAGGACGATCTCTACATAGCCATGGCCGACCGCTGGGCGCCGGGTTACATGGAGCTTCCCTACGAACGGTATGCCGGCTGGTTTGCCAAATATTTTAATCCTGCCAATGTGAAGCTGAGAAGAACAGAAGGAAGGCAGGAAGCACAGGCCCTTGCCATTCCGTCCGATTCGGGCCTGAATACATCCGTGGCGGATTATGTATGGCTCCCGTTCCGGTTTGACGGAGACAAACCTATTCTTGAATGGGCGGATAGATGGACATTGTAAAAAATGGAGGATTTATTCTATGAGTAAGCAGGAAAGCTGGACTTTTGAAACGCTTGAATACGTGAGGCCGGATTTCGACGAGATAAAAAACCGTTATCATACTTACACGGACCGGGTTAAAAAGGCGGCTTCCGGGGAAGAGGTCGTAAAAGCGATCCTGGACCTGGATAAGGAAAGCCGTGTATACCAGGATATGTACAACCTTGTCCATATCCGACACACGCTGGACACTTCTGAC
>CACZPF010000196.1 GCA_902782975.1 uncultured Lachnospiraceae bacterium | reverse complement strand
TCAGGGTATCATTGTAGTTTGTGATCTGGTCAAACATTTCGGCTGTGATCGGAACATATTTGGGAGTTCTGAGCTCATCGCCGTAGACCGGCATCTGGCCTGCATAGGGAGCCGTTGCTCTTGTAACGCCTTCGGCGTAGTCTACGATCACACGTCCGTCGCCCAGATCCTCGACTACCTGGTAGGTCGAACCCAGAAGACCGCAGGAGAGAATGGCGGAAACGCTGTTTTCAAGATCTCTTTCCTGGTACAGGAGGTTCAGGAACTGCATGGTTTTTTCTTCGTTGCCGCAGGTAACGGGGATGGCCCAGAGACCGTTGGAAGCGATGGTGGTGGTTGCATAATCTTCTACAAAACGGATCACAGTAAGGTCTTCGCCTACGCTCTGCTCATTCACAACGATGCCGTCCAGGCCGCCTGCACCGTTTACACCGATGAAAGCTCCGAGATAATGTCCGGTCTGAAGAAGTGCCGGCCAGGTATCGGTGATGGAGATGACGTCCGGGTTGATGAGGCCTTCGTTAAACCAGCCGCGTACCAGATCGTAGGCTGCGCGGTATTCGTCGGTTGCAAAACGGTTGACAACGGTTGTGTCCTCAAGGCCGCCGCCCATCAGAGATCCGACTGCCGGATCGCCCAGGTCGTCTGTCGGGCACAGAACAGAGATCGGATCGCCGTCCGCAAATCCTGCGATGGCGTAGTAACCGTCACCTTTGGCTGCCTTGTAGGCTTCCATGACTTCGACAATATCATCGACGGTGTAGAGCTTGTCTTCGTCAAAGGAGAAGCCGAGTTCTTCCAGCTGGGAAGTAACTGCTACAAAGCCGCATCCGTGTCCTGCATAGTAGTTGGCGGGGATGGCGTAGAGGGAATCACCGACATAACCGACCTTTACCAGATCGCCGATGGAAGCCTGAATGTCCTGGCCGTATTCCTCGTACAGATCATTCAGCGGAAGGAGCATGTTTTTGGTGGTGTAGTTGGAAACAGAGTCCATGTTGGAACCCATCGGAAGGATGCACATCAGGTCGATCTGTTCGTTGGAGGTGATCATCAGGGATGATGTGGAAGAAAGATCCCATGCTGCGATCGGGTCGAGTGTTACGGTCACGCCGATCTCCGGCTCGGTGATGGCGTTGATGGCTGCCTCGACGTCTGCAAGACCTGGAAATTCCTGGCCGAAGGTCACGATCTGCATTTTTACTTCGTAGGAGTCGTCTGCCTGTACAGCGACTGCGCCGGAAGCGGTCATGCCAAGGAGCATGGAAGCGGTGAGAATGCCGGATACGATTTTCTTATTCATTGTTTTCCTCCTTATTGTATGTAGGTGTTCATGTGTTTTGTGTTTTTCTTTGTCGTGTTTAATATTGGTTTGTTTTCGGTTTATGGCTGTATTATATAAGGCAGATCCGATTTGGAACATTATGAATTTAAACTTCAGACTTTTGAAAAATAAACTTTTGAAAAAGAAACCGCAGTACCATGGACAGGCATGACCGGAAGAGTAAAAATCAGGATTATTATATTTAAAGTTCATGACGGATAGTGTAAAATAAATAAAAACTGGATATATGGCATACGACAGAGTAAACGTTACATGCATCAGCATCTTCATCCGGCAGGCAATTGCGAAACGCACTGGTGAGATTCATACCATTCAATCGAAGCAGTGAGTTTCGCAATTACCTGATCTTCATCCGGACTGGAAAGGAGTATCCTTATGACACCCCCCCGACGAAAATCACTGATGACAAAAGCAGCAGCCGTGCTTTTGATCCTGATTCTTCCTTTTAATATTCTGGGTATCATTACTTCTGTTATTTCGTACCGCAATACCCTGGCAAATACCCGCGCTGTCATCGAATATACGCTGGATTCCTACAATCTTCTGCTGAACAATAAAATAAAAAACTGCAATTCTGTTCTGTACGGTCTGATCAATAATAATGATATCCTGCTGGATATGCGCTCAGCCAGAGACGATTCCGCCTACCAGATCCATCGGCACAGGCTGTTCCTTGATCTGGATGAACAGAGGAGAACCTATGATACGGCGGATGTTTTTTTTGTTTATTCAGAGGACAGGGACGACTATCTCCAGGTGCCTTCATTCGATAGAAATACAGTCGGGACCCGTCCGCATTTTTCCTACATTGAGGATTATGACTATGCCCATGCCCAGTGGTTTCTGTCCGAGGATCACACGCAGCTGCTGCGGGTCCTTTATGCCGGCAGCATGAATGTCTATCTGGGAACGGTCATCCTTCTGCCGGAATTTCTGGCTGCCCACAAGGGAATGAAGGGATTTGATTCACTGGAATTCTTTTTCGGGGATGAAGAAGTGGGGAAAAAACCAGGTGTTCTCTCCTTCAACAACAGGATCGCAGATGGTGTATATCTGTCAGCGGAAGTATCGACAAGGGAAATTAACGGAAGTATCGATTTTCTTCAGTATGCACTGATCCTGTTTTTTATCTTGTATCTGGCACTGATCCCGGTCCTTTACCAGCTGATGAAGCGGTATATGGGCACCCCGCTGGTACATCTTAACGATGCGCATGCCCAGCTTACGGCGGGGAACGAGGATTACCGCATTACAGAAAAAGCCAATTCGAAAGAATTTGAGACGGCATATGAAAGCTTTAACCATATGGCCGCTTCTCTTCAGCAGCTGCAGAAGGAAGTTCTGGAAAAGGAACTGGCAAACAAGCAGCTCCAGGTGGATTACCTGCAGTTGCAGATCCGGCCGCATTTTCTTTTAAATGCGTTTAATGTACTATTTACTTTGATCCAGCGTGGGAAGAAGGACTCAGCCCAGGAGATGGTGCTGTTTTTGTCGGATTATTTCCGGTATCTGTTCCGGAGCGGCAATGAGATGCAGCTTTTTGCAAAGGAGCGGGAGCTGATCGAGAAGTATATGAATATCACGAAGATCTATTATCCGGAGTCGTTTGAGGTTTCTTATCAGCTGGATCCGATGCTGGATCTGATGCGGGTCCCGCCGCTTCTGCTTCACAGTTTTATGGAGAACATCATCGCCCATGCACTTCTGCCGGACCGGATGGTGCATATCGTATTTTCAGGAGAGTATGAGGATGGTGTAGTGACCTTTTATATATCGGACGACGGAAAAGGAATCGACACGGAAGCCCTGGAGGCCATTAATCATATTGCGGAACGTCCGGCGACAGATGGGAAGAATGTCGGGATCAAAAATTCCATTCTGCGGCTTAAATACTATTATGGAGAAAAGGCATCCGTAGTCTGTGAGTCGGAGTACATGGTCGGGACGACCTTTACGATCACGATCCCATATGATCTTGAAGATGTACAGTGATAAGAGGAGGAAAGATGAATCTTCTTATAGTGAATGATATTGCAATAGAGGCGAAAACCATGGCGACGGATATACCATGGGAGCAGTACGGGATCGACGGGGTCTTTACGGCCTTCAGTCCCGGAGCGGCAAGAGAAGTGATCAGAGCCAATCCGGTGGATATCCTGCTCAGTGAT
>CACZPF010000195.1 GCA_902782975.1 uncultured Lachnospiraceae bacterium | reverse complement strand
ATGGACTTCTTCTGAACTAACGGAGGCAGTCCATGTCCGGGCCTGCTCTGAGATGACCTTCCAGTTGTCGGTGATTCCCTGAATATCTTCTTCGGTCAGGGTGGATGCCGGCATGATGCCTGCGGCATTCGTACTTTTCATGCCTGGCCCGATGGCAAAGTTGACAAGATAATTTGACCCCCCGACGAGCGCAGCGGCCAGAATGATGATCAGAAAGGGGATGATCGTTGCCTGAAGGGTGGTGCTTCTGGGTTTCCCTGATTTTTTTGATGTCTTCATAGTAGCTGGTCCTTTTCTTTAAGTATTTGCTTTTGATGTCCATGGAGGAAACAGGCAGGAGATGAATTATCTGAAGAGCTGGACCTCCTGCTCTTATCTTATCTCAGCGTGTGTATTTTTACAACAGGTTTTAGATCCTGCGGCATATGAGGAGCGGCTTTCGGAACAACACAGGCATATCTGTTCGGTTTGTCTTGTTTTGAGAATGAAACTGCATTATAATGGGTATGATTTTCTGAAACGAAAACAGAATGCGGAGCATATTCTTTTCATAAGATTGCATTTTCTATGAGTTGAATGATGTCTGCAGGGAGGATTATGGGAGAAAAACTGATATTCTTTGATTTTGACGGAACACTGGTGGGGAACAGCAGGCAGTTGACACCTGCCAACAAAGAAGCGATCCTGGAGCTTAAAAGGCAGGGACATAAGATCTTCTTATGCAGCGGCCGGACGGCTGCCTACCTGAAAGCCGGCATAGGGAAAGAGATAGATTTCGACGGTATGATCGGATGTGCCGGCGGCTGTGCTCTGGTGGGAGACGAGGTCATTTATCAGCATGCGATTCCACTGGATATAGTTAAAAAAACGCTGGCGATCCTGGAATCCGTCGGAGGGATATTCCAGCTTCAGACGGTAGAGGGCGTGTTTGAATATGAACGGACCGAGCTGTTCATGAAGGAACATTTCCTGAAAGCCGGCTGGACAGAGGAGCAGGGTGCCGGGTTCGACGCCGAGGTAAAAAGAGATTTTGACAACGGTGTCAATCACTTTATAAATAAAGAAGAAGTCGAAGCCCTTCTGCCTTATGTACAGACGGTCGTTTTTATGACAGAGGATGTGGACGGGTTCCGGAAAAACGAGACGGAACTTTCGAAGTATTATGATATAAACCACTTTGGAAATTTTGAAGATTTTATCTGCGGTGAGATGATACCGAGGGATTGTTCCAAGCGCGAAGGGATCCAGAAGATTGCGGAACATTTTGGAAAATCCGTAGAAGATACCGTAGGCTTCGGGGACAGTATGAATGACCTGACCATGATCGAATTTGTGGGGAGCGGGTATGTGTTTGAAGGAGCAGATGAGAGGCTCCTGCGCGCCGCAAAATATACATTCCCGGATCCGGATGTGGATGGTCTTGCCCGGGTCATCTACGAAACAGGGCTGCTGAAGACAGGGGACGGTTCTATGTCTCCTTTGTCAGAAAATTCTAAAAATGGAGACAGAGAACCGTCCCCTGTCTCCTTAAAAAAGGAGGGGTTTTAATTGGAAAAAGACAGTATTTTCAGGCAGCGAAAGGAACTGAAAAAGAACAGTCACAAGGTAGTGAGGAGCCATTTTGCTATTTTGCTTTTCCTTACTTTGATCATGCTTCTGTTTGGAACAGAAGGCAGTATCGCGTTGAGCAGCTGGGGAAAGTCGGAAACGAATACGACTGCACAAGAGGGGACATCGGATACTGCGCTGGAAGCGGAAACAGCGAGCGGAGTGGGATCGGTTCTGGACGATGGTTTTTCGATGACTGCCGCGAATGTCTGGAATGATATCGTGAGAGGGAATCTCTTTGCGGGACAGGAAAAAGCGAAGGAGATGGAAGAGAAGATCAAGGAAGAAGGGGATATCAGCAAAGCTCTGGGAAGGACGAACGGAGTGCTGGCCCAGGTCGTCAACTCCTTTGCGGCAGGAAAACCTGCAGCGCTGCTGGGCAGTGCACTTTATTCTATTTTTCACTCTCAGGCAAGTGTCGCCGTAATATTTGTCATTGCCAGCGTTCTCTGGCAGATACTGGTTTATATCTTCCTGAAAAATGTATATTCTGCCATTTACCGCAGAATGCTCCTGCAGGCAAGGATCTATGAGAATGTGCCGTTTTCGGGCGCATTACATCTGGCGGCCGTTCACAGGTGGGTCAGGGCATCCCTGGTGCTGTTTGTCAAGGATATATACCACTTTTTCTGGTCTCTGACGATCGTCGGCTTTGTGATCAAGGGTTATGCTTACATGGCAGTTCCTTATATTGTGGCGGAAAATCCGGATGTAAAAGCGAAAGAAGCCATTACTCTTTCCAGGAGAATGATGAATGGCCACAAAATGGAAATGTTCAAATATGATCTGTCTATGATCGGCTGGATCCTGTTAGGAAGCATTACTTTCGGCATTTCTGATCTGGTTTACGGCGCGGCTTATCGTAATGCCTGCAGGGCAGAATTTTACGTAAAGATCCGTGAAGAAGCGATCCGTAAAAAATTGGATGGTATTGACCTGCTGAACGACAGATATCTGTTTGAAAAGGCTGATAAAATTCTGCTTTATGAGACCTATTTTGATGTAATCGATGAGATCACCATGATCCAGGAAAACAAGATCGAACTGACAGGCATAAAGAAATTTGCGGCTGACTGGTTTGGAGTCTGGCTTGGAACGCTGGAGGAAAAAAAGCGCTATGACAGCCAGGAGGGCAGAAAGTATTCTATTACCGGCTACAGGATGTGTATGAACGGGACAGCATACCCCAACTGGCTGAATTCTCTCTGGCGGAAAAAAGAGATTTCAAAGCAGAGCCAGTTTTCTTTCCTTCGCAACTATTCGATCTGGACACTGTTTCTTTTGTTTATCGGACTGTCCTTCATCGGGTGGACCTGGGAGGTTACAGTTCACTTTGTGCAGACCGGAGAGTTTGCCAACCGGGGGACTCTTTTCGGACCGTGGCTGCCGATCTACGGGAGCGGCGGCGTGGTCGTTCTTCTGCTCTGCAGCAGATTCCGCAAAAAACCGGTGGTGGAATTTTTTACAGCTATCATTCTCTGCGGTATACTTGAGTACTTCTCAGGATGGTATCTGGAAATGAAATTTCATCAGAGATGGTGGTCTTATGATGGATATTTTCTGAACCTGCACGGCAGGATCTGTGCTGAAGGACTTCTTGTCTTTGGCGTGGGCTGCTGTCTGATCGTGTATATGATCGCTCCGGTCTTTGATTTTGTGCTGTCAAAGCTGAAGAAAGTCGTCCTGATCTCGATCTGTGCGGTTCTGATGGTCCTGTATGGTACCGATCAGATTTATTCCAGCAGGCATCCGAATATGGCAAAAGGTGCAATCGAAGAGGCCGGTGCAGAAGTGGAAGAAGATCAGACCGAAGCAGAATCAGATCTTGCCGGTGAAGCTTTGTCCGGGCAGGAACAGGCTTTGGGAGATTAGGCGCGGCCTGAAGAATAATTCGTTGTGGTTTAGTAAAGATACGGCTATGTGCATAAAAACCGCGGAGAAACAATTTCTCGTTTCCCCGCGGTTTTTTAACGGTAATTCTGAATGACTTTTTCGGATTCTTCTGCGATCTTT
>CACZPF010000194.1 GCA_902782975.1 uncultured Lachnospiraceae bacterium | reverse complement strand
GGGCTCGCCATTTACAGGTACGGAGGTCCGGATGACTATTCTTCGACCCAGTCTTTGTATAACAATCAGTACGATCTGGCTTTTCCGCCCGGCGTGAATACCTATCTCCGCCCTTTCAGCAACGGATACTGGTTTACGAACCGGGGAATCTATACCGGCATAATTGATACCGACGGCAGCTGGATGGTACGCATCTCAGCCTGGGAAGAATAAACAGAGAGGGGAAGATTTTTGTCTTCCTATTAGAATTTCATGATTTGACAAAGGATACAGAGAACTGCTCTTTGTATCCTTATTTTTTTGGAAAAATGCACAAAAAAGATTGAAAAAAATCAAAGAAACTGGTACAATAAGAATGGTTTTTGATAATCCAGAAAAGAATGGAGGTTTATACTAATGAAAAAGAAAATTGCTTTATTACTTGCAGGTCTGATGACCATCGGATCCCTTTCTGTTATGCCTGTTACGGCGGAGGAAGCGGACCTTTCCGAGCTGATCGCCGCGGCACAGGAGGAAGGCGAACTGATCGTTTATGGTTCCTGTGAGGAGGAATACCTTGCGGCAGCCGTAGATCACTTCCAGGAGCTTTATAACATCAAGACGTCCTATCAGCGTCTTTCCACCGGTGAAGTTTACAGCAAGATCCAGGAAGAAGCCGGCAATCCTTCTGCTGACGTATGGTTCGGCGGCACGACGGATCCTTACAACATGGCTGCAAAAGACGGCCTGCTGGAAAATTATGAGGCGCAGAATGCTTCTCATCTGATTTCTGATATGTACAGGGATGCAGACGGCGCATGGTACGGGATCTACAAAGGGATCCTGGGATTCATGGTCAATAAGGATGAACTCGAAAGAATGGAACTGGATGTACCGGCTGACTGGCAGGATCTTCTGGATGAAAAATACCAGGGAAAGATCTGGCTTTCCAACTACAATACCGCCGGAACTGCCAAACTGGTCGTGAACACCATGATCCAGAAATTTGGTCATGACGAAGGAATCCAGTATCTGGTGGATCTGGACAAGAACATCGAAGTATATACAAAATCCGGCTCCGGCCCCTCCAAGAATGTCGGTACCGGCGAGTGTGTAATCGGCATCGGTTTCCTGCATGACGGCATTACCCAGATCGTAGATAACGGCTATGGCAACATCGGCCTGGTCATCCCGTCTTCCGGAACTTCTTTCGAGATCGGTGCGACCGCCATCTTCAAGGGAGCTGCCCATCCCAATGCAGCCAAACTGTGGATCGAATATGCACTGAGCCCCGAATGTGTTGAGCTGGCAGCCCAGTACGGCTCCTATCAGTTCCTGGTTCTGGACAATGCAAAGCAGCCGGAAGTTGCTGAAGAATTCGGTCTTGATCCCGAAAACGTTATGGAATATGACTTCGAAGATGCCAAGGAAAACACGGCGACATATGTGGAAGAAGTTATGACAGCTCTCGGCGATGCTGCTGACGGACGTTTCCAGACAGAATAAATAGTAAGAAGATATACAGATCATAATACCCAGAGCCCGGGCGGATGACCAGATCCTCATCCGGCCGGGCTCTTTTCTCAAAATCTGCCGCGCTGATCCATTCTGCGGGTCAGAAAGGAGGAAACTATGGCACGCCGCCAAAGTGCTGAGCTGGACAGAAAAAAACTTCTGGCCGACCCTGTTATGGTTACCACGATCGTACTGCTGATCGCGTTTCTCACCCTGTTTATCCTGTATCCGCTGGCTATCCTTCTGGTAGACAGTTTTATCTCGGAGGAGCAGGGAATCACGCTTTCCATTTTTCAGAGAGTCATGGGGCTTTCCAACTTCCGCCGCGCGATCACCAATACCTTAAAGGTTGGATTTCTGGTGGGAATCGCGTCCGCTCTGATCGGTCTTCTGTTTGCCTATGTGGAAGTCTATGTGCAGCTGCGGACACGCTTTCTTGGAGGCCTGTTTAAAGTAGTATCCATGCTGCCCGTCGTTTCGCCCCCCTTTGTGCTTTCACTTTCCATGATCATGCTTTTTGGAAAAGCCGGTATCATCACCCGGTTTCTTCTGAAAATCTATGACAACAGTGTCTATGGCTTCTGGGGGATCGTAATCGTACAGACGCTGACCTTCTTCCCGGTCTGCTATATGATGCTGAAAGGCCTTCTGAAAAATATCGATCCTTCCCTGGAAGAGGCTGCCCGGGATATGGGTGCGTCGAGATTCAAAGTCTTTATGACCGTGACGCTGCCGCTTCTTCTTCCAGGTATCGGAAATGCGTTTCTTGTAACATTTATCGAGTCCATTGCGGATTTTGCCAACCCGATGATCATCGGCGGTTCCTACGATACCCTGGCCACCACCATCTATCTGCAGATCACAGGTGCTTATGATAAGGAAGGCGCCGCTGCCATGGCAGTGATCCTGCTTTGCATTACGCTGGTGATGTTTATTGTCCAGAAGTATTATCTGGAAGCCAGAAGTACCGCCACACTGACCGGCAAGGCAAGCCGGATGCGTATGCTGATCACGGACCGGAGTGTGACGCTGCCCCTCACGATCCTGTGCGGCGCCCTTGCCCTGTTTGTTATTGTTATGTACGTCTGCGTTCCCTTTGGAGCCCTGTTCCGCACCTGGGGGTACGACTTCCATCTGACGACCAAATGGTTCCAGATGGTCTTTACAAGATATAAAGGATTTAAAGCCTTTAAGGACAGTTTTGTTCTTTCTCTGATCGCTTCGCCCATTACGGCGCTGCTGTCCATGATTATTTCCTACCTGGTGGTGAAACGTAATTTCAAAGCCAAGGGATTTATCGAAGCGGTATCCATGCTGGCAATGGCAGTTCCGGGAACGGTTCTCGGTATCGGCTACATCCGGGGATTTTCGGGCGGCCTTTTTGGAACCGGGATTCTTCAGGGGCTTTACGGAACAGGCGCCATCCTGGTCATTGTATTTATAGTGCGGTCTCTGCCTACCGGTACCCGGAGCGGTATTTCGGCGCTCCGCCAGATCGATAAAAGCATCGAGGAATCCGCCTATGATATGGGGGCTGACAGTTTTAAGGTATTTATGACAGTCACCCTTCCCCTGATCAAAGACAGTTTTCTTTCCGGACTTGTCACGGCTTTTGTGCGAAGCATCACCGCCATCAGCGCCATTATCCTGCTGGTGACGCCCTCGTATCTGCTCATCACGGTCCAGATCAATGAATTCGCCGAAAAAGGTTCTTACGGCATTGCCTGCGCGTTTGCGACCATCCTGATCGTGATCACCTACGGTGCAGTCCTGCTGATGAATCTTGTCATGAAATTCTTCGGCACAAGCCGGAAGCTGAAGGAAGAATAGAATACGAAATGGCCGGATGACGGCGGCTATGATTTGAAAACGTCTTAAAGGGAGGAAATCTTGTCATGTCAAAAGAGAAAAAAGGCGTGCGCCTGGATCATATATCCAAGATCTATCAGGATCCGAAAACGAAAAAAGAGTTTTATGCAGTACAGGAAACAACTCTTGAGATCGAACCGGGAACATTTGTAACCCTTCTGGGACCTTCCGGGTGCGGCAAAACCACGACCCTCCGGATGATCGCCGGGTTCGAAAGCCCCGACGAGGGCGAAATTTACCTGGGCGGTGAGCCGATCAATGCGCTGACCCCGAATAAGCGGGATACGGCCATGGTGTTCCAGAGCTATGCACTGCTTCCCCATTATAATGTATTTGATAATGTCGCCTACGGCCTGAAGCTGAGAAAGCTTCCTAAAGAGGAGATCCGCCAGAAGGTGACCAATATTCTGAAGCTGGTAGAACTGGAAGGCATGGAAGAGAGAATGACCAACCAGCTTTCCGGCGGCCAGCAGCAGAGAGTGGCACTGGCCCGGGCGCTGGTCCTGGAGCCGGGGGTCCTTCTGTTTGACGAACCTCTTTCCAATCTGGATGCCAAGCTGAGAGTGGTCATGAGGACCGAGATCCGGAAGATCCAGCAGAAGGTCGGGATAACGGCCATCTATGTGACCCATGATCAGTCGGAGGCGATGAGTATATCCGACAAGATCATTATCATGAGCAAGGGCAAGGTCGAGCAGATCGGCAGTCCACGGGAGGTATATTACAGGCCGAACTCCAAATTTGTGGCTGACTTCATCGGGGAGGCAAACTTCCTGGATGCAAAAGTTATCAGTGCCGGGGACGGACGGGCCGTGATCGAGGTCAATGGCGAAAAGATGGAGGTCAATAACTACATCGGCAGAAAAGCAGGAGAAAACGCTTCGCTGGTGCTGCGCCCCGAGGCCGTAACACTTTCTGATGCGGGCCACCTGCCGTGCACCGTTATTTTATCCACCTTCATGGGATCATACCAGTATTATCAGGTAACGGTAGGAGGAGTGACCGTACAGATCACAGATTACAATCCTGTCAATAAAAAGATCTTTGAGGTGGGAGAAAAAGCATATCTCGATTTCGATACAAACGGGGTATATATTCTGTAATATTTCCGGAGACAGCGGAGACAGGGGACGGTTCTCTGTCTCCTTTTTTGGAATTTTCTGAAAAAGGAGACAGAGAACCGTCCCCTGTCTCTTTTTGAAGTTTTTTTTAAATATCAAAAGATCCGGAATAAATCTTTTTCATAATTGAAACAATTTTATACCAGACAAACCTCCGGTAAGTGCAGGAGATGTTAAGCTAAGATCAGCAGCAGAAAACGTATATCTTTTATACATTTCATAAAGGAGAGAAAGCCATGGCTTATAACGAAACGCCACGTATGCCTGTTAACCCCGGAGAAGAACATCTTGCCTGTGTTGTAGTTGTAGACACGTCATCCAGTATGAAAGAATATGAAAAAGATCTTAACGATGCAATTTGTGAAATGCGCGAGAGCATATGCGAAGATGACATGGCACGCGGACGGGTGGATATCTGTATGATCACATTTGATGACCATGCTAAAATAGCAGTGCCCTTTGGTCCGGTAGAATCCTTTCATCCCCCTTATGTAACCTGCGGCGGCATGACAGCAACCCATGAGGCAATTGCGCTGGCTCTCAAAGTTGCAGAAGAGCGTAAAAAATTGTATCAGGAAGAAAATATTGCCTATAAACAGCCCTGGATCTGGCTGAAGACCGACGGCGGATCCAACGACAAAGACAATGGCTCTTTTAATGAGCTGGTAAGATTACAGAATGAGAAGAAATGTGTCTTTTTCGGCGTAGGTATCGGCAATGGGATCAATGAAACGGAACTCAAAGGCATGCATAAAAACGGCATGATCCTGAAAGTGTCCAAGGATGATTTTAAGGCTGCGTTTGAATATTTGAGCCAGAGTGTCCGTGGGGCATCAGTCCATAAAGCCGGTCAGACC
This sequence comes from uncultured Lachnospiraceae bacterium, assembly GCA_902782975.1. Classification (GTDB taxonomy): domain Bacteria; phylum Bacillota; class Clostridia; order Lachnospirales; family Lachnospiraceae; genus Blautia_A. The sequence continues at coordinate 6,686 of CACZPF010000194.1, read as the reverse complement.
ATCAGCCTTCCCGCACCGCCTCAGCAGATCACAGTAGAACTCTGACTCCTGGGTGGCATACGTTCAGGCACTTTGGCTGCAGAAGGATCAGGACCTTCGGCAGCAGAAACACCTTGCGTGGATCTGAGATAAAAACTTTATACTGAATCAAAGAGGCCCTCCTCTCCCGGGACGCAGGGCCTCTTAAGGTGAAGGGGGGATCCGGTGAAAATGAGAAGTTTTGCTATTACGCAGCAGGGACAGTCCCATATCCAGGCGGGAACAAATTGCCAGGATTTCAGCGATGTGAAACAGATAACACCAGAAAAACTTGGTCACACAGTAACAGTCGGAGCCATTGCGGACGGCGTGGGTTCCTGTGAATTCAGTGAAGACGGGTCGAAAATTGCTGTTACGAATGTTCTTTCATTCATAGAAAGAGAAGCGGCAGATCTTGAAACGCTTGATGATGACAGGATTCTTGCCATTCTGAAAAATGCTTACCGGAAGGCGCTGGAGGCAGTCGAGGAGTTTGCTGAAAAAGAAGAGCTTCCGTTTCTTGAATTTGATACGACACTGACCACGGTATTCTATGTGGATGATGGCACCGTATATCTGGGGCATATCGGCGATGACGGAATCGTGGCAATGTATACGGACGGAACATATGAGATGGCAACGGACCGGCTCGAAGGAGAAGAATCGAATAGTGTGATCCCGCTCTCGGAAACCGGCGCCTGGGAATTTAAAAAGCTTGAGAAGAAAGCGGCCGCTCTTGTGCTTGTGACGGATGGCGTCCTTGACATGGCAGTCGGGAGCAAAAACTTCAGCAACCGGGTTTTCCTTCCATTCTTTGCGCCAGCCTTGCTGAACCCCATGTCTACGGATGAAGAAGCAGATCAGATGAAGAATTTCTGGGAGGAGTATCTTGGGGGCAGAACGGATGCCGGAAAAGCATTCCGAAGAACAGTTACCGATGATATTACCTTCGAACTGATCCAGATACCGGAACTGGTGGGAACACTTCCCGAGATTCATTTTGATGAAGACGCATGGAACGCCCAGAGTGCCGCCTATCAGAAAAAAGTGGATGCTGTCCTGTTAAAAGACAGGGAAGAGTGGGAAGAAAAAAAGCGGGAAGAAGAACGGAAACAAAAGAAAAAGAACTGGCAGGATGATCAACATAAGCAAAATGAGCATATGCCGTACAATGAAAAACCGGAGCAGAGTGTCGGACAGATGCAGGACGGAAAGCCAGACCAGAGCGTCGGACAGGAGGAGGTCGAACAGCTGCAGCAGAGCGAAGAACAAAGGCGGAGAAAGGAGCAGACAAACAGAGAACATCACGGGCGGAATGATGATCAGGAGCAAAAAGAATGGCGCATCGGGCGGGAAGCAGCGTTCTATTTGAAAAACAGGATTTTGCGGGGAATTAAAAATGCCGGAGATTTTCTTGGCGGCATTGTATCTGATGAGCAGATGACAGGGCAGGATATGACTTCAGAAAACCGGATGATCTACTTCGGAAAAGACCGTGCCCGTTATGTGGCGGGCCGGTCTATTCGGGAGACATCATCCCTGGAGATATTCGAAGTGCAGAACAAAGAGAACCTTATGCTTGTCAGATATAAGGAAAAGATGCTTCGGGACAGAAACACCAGCCACAGCCGGAAAGCTATGAGAGAAAGGCTCTCATATATGCTTTCTCATAAGCCGGAGACAGAGCATGACCAGACGGTTGTCCTGTGTTGGCCGACGGCTTCTTTATATACTGGCAATGATGAATTTGCTGGTTATGTGATGCCGGGAATCAGGGATGCCTATCCTGTCGAGTCATTGTGGGCACCGGACGTATCAAAGAAGAACTTTCCGAATTACAGCCGTAGAGATGCCTATGGAATTGCCTGCCGCATGGTGGAAGCAGTCGAATATGTCCATCAGCAGGGAATGCATATGGGAGCCATGGGGTTATCGGGGATGATGGTTACAAGAAAAGGATATATCATCATCACACAGACAGACCAGCTTTGTATGTATGACGCGGCCGGAAAACCGGTATACCGCAGTTATACGATCCAGAAAGAGTTTCTGGCGCCGGAGATCCTGAAAGCGATCAATGAAAACAGAAGAGTAGAATTTTCGGAAAGAACGGATATGTTCTCCCTTTCCATTTTCCTCTTTCTGCTGCTTTCAGATGGAAGGCATCCTTTTGAAGGAACCGATCCGGGAAGGATCCGGGAAAATATCCTGAGAGGCAGGTCTGTTCTTCAGGAGAATGATCAAAAAGAAAATAAAGAAACAGAAAGCGAAGAAATAAAACCCTTTTTCAAAACAGCTGGTTTTCCCAATCCGATCTATAATCTTTTCAGGAGAACGTTTCTTTACAACAGCAGAACAGCAGATAAACCGGAAATAATAGCCGGCCGGCCTTCTGTTCAGGAATGGAAAGAAGCCCTTTTTCAGGCCTATACAGAGGAAGTCCAGCTGCGGAGGTGAGGATGAAATGGCACTCTGGTCGGATAACTATTACCGCAGTCAGCTTACTCCTGAGCAGATGGAAGATTATGACAGAATCTATGAGGGCTGGATGCGTTATGAGACGGATATCAGAGTGTCCGCCAGGCCCTTTGCTCCTCAGGAAACAAACTGCATCGTGCAGGCGGTCGCCTGCGATCATCCGGAGATCTTCTGGGTGAATTTTTACCAATACAGTATAAAACAGACGGGTATTCCAGGCGTAATACGCAGACAGTCGCTGGTTTTTCAGAATTTTTTTGACCATTGTACGATAGAGGGCCTCAAAAATCAGGCGGAATCATGGAAGCAGAGGATCTGTTCTCAGATTCATCCCGGGAATCTTCCGAAGGATAAAGTATGGCTCCTTTACGATTATCTGGCACGCCAGGTTTCTTATGGCGACAAAGGAATCGCCCAGGCTCATACGATTATCGGATGTTTTCTTCCCCATAATCATGTTACGGTGTGTGAGGGAATTGCAAAGGGGTTTAAGTATCTTTGCAGCGGGATCGATCTCCCCTGTATCATTGTCTGCGGTACACTGTCGGGGTATGGAATCGGTGCAGGCGGAGGACATGCCTGGAATATGATCTTTCTGGAAAATCAGTTCAGACATCTGGATGTAACCGGGGAACTGGTACCGGTTAAAAGATCGGGACATGCCAGGCGGGCAGGTTTTTTCTATACCGATGCTGAACTGCGCCGGAAAGGTTATGCCTGGGAGGAGACTCATTTGCCTGCGGCACAAAACGGGAAGCTTTGAAAGGAAGGTGGTTGTGTGGCAGTATATTACGGTCGGAGCGGAAAACGTTATGATCTTGGCAATAAACTGGGCAATGGCGGAGAAGGCACTGTTTATCAGATCAACGGTGATCCGGGGATCGTTGCTAAAATATACAGGCCGGAACGTCTTCAGATGCCGGGAGCAAGGCAGGAAATGAAGGAAAAGATAGAAGCCATGCTGGAAGCTCCGGTCAGTCCCTATGTGAATGGCATTCTTACAGTAGCGTGGCCTGTTGATTATCTGCTGGACGGCAATCAGCAGTTCCAGGGATTTGTCATGCCGGCGGTGGTCAATAAGAAATCACTTTTATGGGCATGTCGTGAGTCAGAGCGAAAACAGCTCTTTGGCGGAAGATATACCTGGAAGGTGTCCATTGCGATTGCCTTTAATCTGGCACTGGCGATTGATAATCTTCACAGTGCCGGAATAATAGTCGGAGATATGAATCCCAACAATATTCTGGTCGATGAGAAGGGACTTGTTACATTAATCGATGCAGATTCTTTTACAATTACCAGCAGATCCGGCAAAGTATTCCGGTGCAGTGTGGGCATGGAAGAAGTCCTTCCGGCAGAACTGCAGGGAAAGGATCTCTCCAGGCCTGCGAATTGTTTTACATTTGCCTCGGACAGGTTCGCCCTCGCCATTCATATCTTTAATCTGCTCTGCAACAATTTTCATCCATTTGGCTGTCTGGATCTTAATTCTCCGAACAGCTCTGCTTCCAAAAATCCCCGGGTCCACAATATCACCAGGGGCTATTGCCCTTATGTGGGCAGCGGAAAAGGAAAGGTGAATGCAGCTGCTCCAGATATGTCCATTCTTTCTGCAGAGATCCGCAGCCTTTTTGAAAGAGCTTTCCAGTACACATCAAGAACGGCCGTCAAAAAGGAAACGCTGGATAAACGACCGACAGCAGGAGAATGGAAAAATGCACTCTGGAAGCTCTACAATGAACAGATGACTATCTGCGCATCCGATAAGTATCACATCTATCCTGCGCAGTATAAAGCAGGGTGTCCCTGGTGTGCAGTGCAGGGAAATACAGGACGGAATATAAACGGCGTAAAAAAGCCCTCGGCACAAAGTCCCTTGCGAAAAGGGAGTACGGCACCCGCCGGCCGGAGAACCGGTAGATCTTCCGCCGCTTCCCTGGGTATTATGAATTCTGCGCCTGCGAATACACGCTATAACAGGAGAGAAGCCTGGCCCCTTTATGTCCTTTGCATCGTGTCTGGTGTCGTTGGGGCAGTTCTTCCATGCCATTATCTTGCTGCAGAAATCAACAAAGCTTTCGGCATGCATGCAGGAGCGGGTGCAGTGGGTGTGATCGCAGCTATACTGGGGCTGCTCTGCGGTTATCTGAGCGCTTCGAAAATGGCATGCCGCTACAGAACAGCAGTTCATGGACTGCCCTGGCTGTGTACTTCGCTTGCTGTACCGGCAGGAACCTGGGCAGCTATATTTCTGGGGGCAATGGCACTCTCCGTGCTTGCATCCGTCGTGGCAGTCGTTGTTCTGATCGTGGTTCTTGTGGGAGCTGCGTCCGGCTGGTGACTTTTGGGTTGCTGCTTCCGCCCTGAGGAAAAAAGTGCTATAGTATAGTCGTGGCTGTGAATAGGAACGTATAGTCATCGATCGCAGAGAGTTATCGTAGTCGATAGATGCGTATTTATATGTAGTTATAAAGCAGTCAGAACAGAATGAACATTTCAGACAGGGTGGAGGAAACATGGATGGCCGGAATACGGAATAAATTGATCGACACAGCATTGGGAGTCCTGAAACCCGGCAAAAAACTGGATAAGGATCCGGCAGGACTTATGAGTATCCTGGAAGATTATAAAGAAAAACGGCGCTATCAGATTCCGGAAGATTATCTTAATCTGACGGTGGAATACAGGATCGAGATCGTCGGGGAAAGACCCTGTCTGATCGCTTCTCCCATAGGAACGAAACCGAAAAGAGCTTTATTATTCTTCTATGGAGGTGGTTATTACAGGACGCCCGACCGGAAGGATTTTGAATATCTTGTGCAGGTCGTCCGCCGTACACAGACGGAGGTATGGTTCCCGCTGTATCCTCTGGCGCCGGAAGCGGATATATCCATGATCATGGAACATGCGGTAAAGGTGTACCGGGAGATATTGAAAACCTGGCATCCGCGTGATGTTGTCTGGCAGGGAAATTCTTCGGGCGGTACCACTTGTATTTATCTTTGCATGAAGCTTCGGCACGATGCTGCAGAATGGGGAAGAAATGAGTCATCCTGCCCCGGCACGGATGATCCGGCAGGGACTGTAGAATGCCTCAAAAAAGAATCGGCCTGGCCCGGTACGGATGATCTGGCAGGGACCGGAGAAAAAACGGCTTCAGAAGAGCGGCCATCTATATCTGCCGGTGAGAAGAAACTTGTTTTACCCTATCCGTCACGGATCCTGCTGCTTTCGCCCGCGATACAGATGCCGCCTTCCGAGGAACAGATCGCTGCCATGAAGGAGCTTGAAAAGGAAGACCATATTTTAAGTGTCAATTACTGCCGCAGTATTGCAGCCATCCTGGAACATCCGGACTATGCGTATCTTAAAAAGCCGTTTGATTTTGACTGGAGCGGTTTTCCGCCCATGATGATCCTGTATGGAACAAAAGAGATATTCTCTGTATATCTTCCGGAAATCAGGGAGACGGCCGGAAAGTATAAGGTCCCTGTAAAGGGTGTCAACGGCAAAGACAGAATGCATTGCTGGCCGCTTTACGGAAACGATCCCGAATCCGTCAGGACAGTCAATAAGATGCTGACATTTATTCAGGACGGCCAATGGACAAAGCAGGGGGACCCGCCGGATGGACCGGAGGAGTTTATCTGTATTTTCACAGCGGCGGACGATATCCAGGCCAGAATGGTAGAAGAACTTTTCCGGGCAAATGAAATTCCCTGCTTCCGTAAAGACAAATATAATGCTGATTTCATGAATGTTTACGGAGGAAACTCTAAAATGGGGACGGAGATATTTATTTCGTCTGTTCACCGGGAATCTGCGGAAAGCTTACTGAACGGGATCGGCCTGCTTGCAGATGAAAAGTGCTGAAAAGAAAGAATTGTGTATACGGTTACTGTACAGACCTGTTTTGATCGCCTGTGCATATAAGAGAGACTGTAGTTTAATATATCATAATTTCAGATTAGCCTGCACTGAAACTGCCAGGTTATTTCACTGACAACAGACCATCCAAAACATAAGTTTACCGCATATAGCCGTTTAGCGGCGTTCTACGGTAAACTTTTCTCCATTTTGATCTGCTGCCAGGGCTATTTTAGTCGTATAGTTTACCGCATATAGCCGTTTGCCGGTATTCTACGGTAAACTTTTCTCCATTTTGATCTGCTGCCAGGGCTATTTTGGTC
>CACZPF010000193.1 GCA_902782975.1 uncultured Lachnospiraceae bacterium | reverse complement strand
CCAGGATAAGGTCCGCCAGCTTACAGGAAAAGAGCCCAGCAAGAGCCTGAACCCGGATGAATGTGTTGCCCTTGGCGCATCAGTACAGGGCGGCAAGCTGATGGGCGACTCCGGCGCCGGCGATATCCTTCTTCTGGATGTTACGCCGCTGTCTCTGTCCATCGAAACGATGGGCGGCATTGCGACCCGTCTGATCGAAAGAAATACGACGATCCCGACCAAGAAGAGCCAGATCTTCTCGACAGCTGCCGATAATCAGACTGCTGTAGATATCAACGTCGTTCAGGGCGAGCGTCAGTTCGCAAGAGACAACAAGTCTCTCGGCCAGTTCCGTCTGGATGGTATTCCGCCTGCACGCCGTGGTGTTCCGCAGATCGAGGTTACCTTTGATATCGATGCCAACGGTATCGTAAATGTTTCCGCCAAGGATCTTGGAACCGGTAAAGAGCAGCATATCACCATCACAGCCGGATCCAACATGTCCGATGCCGAAATCGACAAGGCTGTCAAAGAAGCAGCGGAATTCGAGGCACAGGACAGAAAGAGAAAAGAAGCTGTCGATACAAAGAACAACGCAGATTCCATGGTATTCCAGGTAGAAAACGCTCTGAAGGAAGCGGGAGACAAACTGAATGCTTCGGATAAGGCGGCTGTAGAATCTGATCTGGAGGCACTGAAGAATCTTCTTTCTTCTGCCGAAAATCAGGAACTGTCCGATTCTCAGGTAGCTGATATCAAGGCTGCCCAGGAAAAGATGATGGAAAGCGCACAGAAGCTGTTCGCAAAGATGTATGAGCAGCAGGGCGGTGCAAACGGAGCCGGCGCAGGCCCGAATCCAGGAGCAGGAAGCAGCTACACAGGCGGCGGCCAGGATGAAGCAGGCTACGGAGACGACGTAGTAGATGCTGATTATAAAGAGGTATAAAAGAAACAGTGAGTCAGGCACATAGAACCGCCGTGCCTCGCACGAGCATGGCGAGAACGTAGGGTTACTATTCACAGTCGGATTCAGATGAAGATCCCAAACATGAGGAAATCAGCCGCGGCAGCGGCAGTAGAGCTGCCTGTGGCGGCGGGATTTCCGAATGTTTGAGAGGTGGCTGTGAATAGTAACAACATAGTGAAGCCACGCGGTGTTTCTTTCATTGACAGGAAGTTAAAAACAGAATATTATAAAATAATTAGGACCCGGGGAGGCATTTTCGTGCAGCCCCGGGCACTGTGGTGTATAGATATAAATCAGTTAAGATAAATCAGTTAAGATAGATCAGTTAAAACAAATCTGATAGATAGAGTGGATTGGAGTACCATGGCGGATAAACGAGATTACTATGAGGTTCTTGGAGTTGACAGAAATGCCGATGAAGCTGCTCTCAAAAGTGCTTATCGGAAACTGGCAAAAAAATATCATCCGGATGTAAACCCGGGAAATAAAGAAGCGGAAGCAAAATTTAAAGAGGCGACAGAGGCTTATTCGGTTCTCAGTGATCCGGACAAGAGGCGGCAGTATGACCAGTTCGGTCATGCAGCCTTCGAAAACGGCGCAGGCGGCGGAGGCGGTTTTGGCGGTTTCGATTTTTCCGGCGCGGATATTAATGATATTTTCGGCGATATTTTCGGTGATCTTTTCGGAGGCGGCCGTTCCAGACGATCCCCCAATGGTCCCATGAAAGGGGCAAATTTAAGAGCCCGCATCAATATTACCTTTGAGGAGGCTGTCTTTGGCTGCGAAAAGGAGCTGGAGATCACACTCAAAGATCCCTGTACGACCTGCGGCGGTACCGGCGCGAAACCGGGGACATCTCCTGTCACCTGCCCGAAATGCCAGGGCCAGGGGCAGATCGTATATACCCAGCAGTCCATGTTCGGCATGATGCGAAATGTCCAGACCTGTCCTGACTGCCAGGGCAAGGGGAAGATCATCAAGGACAAATGTACGACGTGTAAAGGGACCGGCTATACTTCTTCCAGAAAGAAGATCAAGGTGTCTGTACCGGCCGGTATCGATAACGGGCAGAGCATCAGGATCCGTGAAAAAGGTGAACCTGGCATCAACGGAGGCGAAAGGGGAGATCTTCTGGTGGAGGTCAATGTAAACCGCCATCCCATCTTCCAGCGCCAGGATATGAATATTTATTCCACAGCCCCGCTGACATTTGCCCAGGCGGCACTGGGCGGTGAAGTCAAGATCAGCACCGTGGACGGCGAAGTGGCTTATGATGTAAAACCCGGCACCCAGACAGATACCAGGATCCGCCTGAAAGGGAAGGGCGTTCCCTCTCTCCGGAACCGTAATATCCGGGGCGATCATTTCGTCACCTTTGTGGTACAGGTCCCCGTCAATTTAAATGCAGAAGCAAAAGAGGCACTGATCCGTTTTGACGAAGCCTGCGGAAACCGTCCGGCAAGAGATGGTGAGGATGAACCGGACAGGCAGGAAAAACGAGAGAAAAAGAAAAAAAGCTTTATGGATAAACTGAAAGAGACCTTTGAGGATTGATACATTCAGAATGAAAGTCCTGTTCATACCATGCAGTTGAGGCAATCCGTTTGTAATTGGCTAATATTTTGTGAATAAGAGGAGACAGGGTTCATGCCGGGCTATTACTGGGAGAAATCGGAAGACGAGCTTGATCGTCTTTATCCGGACCGGATCAGGGAAAAAAGGGAATGGAGAGATCTTTTCGATAAAGAAAAGGTCATGCGGGCAGCTGATTCAGCAGAACAGAAAAAGATTTTATATTTCAATTATACCTCGAAGAGCTGCAGCGCGACTGTAAAGGACGTAAGGATGTCCTGCAATGTTCAGATCGCGAATGCGCCGACAAGGCTTTCCGAAAACTGGACCGATGCGCGGCTGTACTGCAGCTGCAGCAGAGGGAAAGGCTCGGGAATGTGTCAGCATCTGGCTGATGTCCTGTACCGCTGGGAAAAGGATACGGGTCCGTTTTTTGCCGGAGAAAGTGAGTATGAATATCTGGAAAGAAAAAGTACCGAGAGAAGACAGAAAGAACAGAACAGAAGGCGTGCATTAAGGAATGAGCTGGGCGATTCTATTGTCCCGGCTATTTCCTTTTGGGGAAAAAGAAATGTCAAGAAAGGGCTGGTCTTTTTTGATATCCAGACAGCCATAGAACCTCTTGTGACCACTCCTTATTATATGGCGAGAGCCCGGGAGATCCTTCAGGAGGAAGCATCTCAGGGGATCCACGGCGTCAAAGAAATAAAGACCCGGGAGGGCCGGAAGATCCTTCTCCTAAGCTGTAATTTTTCTGACGATCTATCCTATGTCCGTGTGGACGGTATGATCGAGGGCGGACGGATCGTTGATCTTTCTTCTTCCATTGCGGATGCCCGCTCCAGAAGGGTGTTGGATGATGAGATCTACCGGCCGGAGCCGGGAGAGCCTCTGGATGAGTATCAGCTGGTATCCCTCAAGATGGCATGGGATTATGTCAATCAGCATATGGAAGGAGACCAGACAGACCAGGCGGCAAAACAGTTTTTCAGGCAGCTGTCCAGACTGGCGGATGTTCCGCCGGAAGCCTCTCTGCCTGACAGGGAAGAGGAGAAAAAATGTATCCTCGACCTCATGCCCCGTATTGTCGTGGAGGATGGCGCAGCACGTCTCAGTTTTAAGATTGGAAAATCCGGCGGGAGGATGTATATTCTCAGGAATTTAAGGGAACTGATCTGGAATCATGAAAGAGGAACCGCCCTGGCTGTCACGAAGAAGGAAACGATCGATTTTTCCAGATATGAGTTCAGGGAAGAATCCATGCCCGTCATGCAGTTTATTGAACGGCGGGTGGGGGAGATCGGGGCAGTCAACGAAAAGCTGGCAAGCCGGAATTTCGGCAGAGGGGTCTCCTCGATCGCGGTGACGTATCAGATGGATCTTCGCGGGAGTCTGCTGGACAGCTTTTATGATATGGCAGAAGGCATGTCCTGCGAGTTTCAGGATAAATCCAATGCAGACCAGGATGCATTCATACGGGTGGGATACAGAAGTATGCGGTTCCGTCTGACTTCTGAGCGGATCAGTGACGCCAGAGATACCTTTGCCGGGGTGGCGGTGTCCGGACTGATCCCGGTCCTGCTGCACGGCAGCAGTGAGGAATATATTCTGAATAAAGATGGGCTCAGCCGGATCACGGCCGAAGAAAGGGCGATCCTGGAGCCTTTCCGGAATGTGGCGGATGCTTCCGGGTATTTTCGCTTTACAGTCGGGCTTTCGAATCTGCAGGAATATTATTACAGGGTCCTGCCGTCTCTCCTTTCTAACCCCAGCGTGGAGATCGAGGATCATGCGTCCGAGGAGGCCGGACAATATCTGCCTCCTGAGCCTTCCTTTGAATTCTTCCTGGATTACGAAGAACCTGCACTGACCCTGAAGTGTCAGGTATCTTATGATGAAAAAACCTATCTTCTCGGGGAGGCTGTTCCGAGGGGAGAATACCGGGATGAAGAGCAGGAGAAACGTGTACAGACAGCCATTCTGCGGTATCTTAATGATCCGGCCCCGGGAAGCGGGATATTCCGCCGGGATGTAACGGATGACGCACTGTACGATTTTCTGCGGATCGGGATCGAAGATCTGTCACGCTACGGAATCGTGAAGGGAACCGAGGCTTTCCGCAGCCAGAAAGTCCGTCCTGTTCCCCAGGTTCAGGTCGGCGTATCTGTGGAGAGTAATCTGCTGGATATTACGGTCACATCACGGGATGTTTCGAAAGAGGACCTTCTCCAGCTTTTATACAGCTATAAACTGAAAAAGCGTTATTATCGTCTGAAGAGCGGTGATTTTGTGGACCTTTCCCGGGGAGAAGATCTGGGGGAGGTGGAGGCTTTTCTTTCGGCCATGGACATTCAGGAAGATCGGGCCATCGGTGAAAAGGTGCAGATTCCTCTGTACAGAGCGCTGTATCTTGACCGTCTGCTGGAGGAGCATGATGCTCTTTCTTCTTCCAGGGACCGGACATACCGGGCGCTGGTGAAAAACTTCAGGATCGTCAGGGATGCCGATTATGAATTGCCGAAAGATATGCAGGAAGTGGTCAGACCCTACCAGAATTATGGTTTTAAATGGCTGAAGACGCTGGAAAATGCCGGGTTTGGCGGAATTCTGGCGGATGAAATGGGCCTTGGAAAGACGCTTCAGATGATCTCTCTCATCCTTTCGGACAAAGAAGAAGACCAGAGCAGAACTTCTCTTGTTGTATGTCCGGCTTCTCTTGTGTATAATTGGCAGGAGGAATTCCGCAGATTCGCGCCTTCCGTCAACGCATCTGTGGTGAGCGGGACACTGGCAAACCGGAAGGCAGTTTTAAATAATTATAAAAAAGCGGATGTTCTCATTACATCCTACGACACACTGAAAAGAGATATTCTGCTGTACAAAGACATGGAATTTCATATCTGTGTTCTTGATGAGGCACAGTTTATCAAAAATCCGAAAGCGGCTGTGACGAAGGCTGTCAAGGCAGTCAGAGCTGCCTGCAGGTTCGCCCTGACCGGGACACCGATCGAAAATCGGCTGAGTGAGCTCTGGAGCATATTTGATTTTCTGATGCCGGGCTTTCTGTACAGCAGCCAGGAGTTTTCCGGGCGCTACGAGATCCCGATCATGAAAGAGCAGGATGAAGAAGCGACAGAAAGGCTTCGGAAGATGACGGGACCTTTTATCCTGAGGAGATGTAAAAAAGATGTCCTCAAGGATCTGCCGGCCAAGCTGGAGGAAGTGCGCTATGCCCGTCTGTCAGGAGAACAGCAGAAGATCTACGATGCGCAGGTGGTGCGTATGCTGGAGATGCTTTCCGGCGGCGCATCCGGCGGGGAGGATAAGATCCGCATCTTTGCGGAGCTGACCCGTATCCGCGAGATATGCTGTGATCCGTCCCTGATCCTGGAAGAGTACGAGGGAGAGAGTGCCAAGCGGGAAGCCTGCCTGGAACTGATCCGTTCGGCGATGGATGGAGGGCACAGGATGCTGGTCTTTTCGCAGTTTACCTCCATGCTTGCTCTTCTCGAAAAGGATCTTAAGGAGGAAGGGATCCCCTACTTCCTGATCACCGGGCAGACGCCGAAGGAAAAACGTTTATCGCTTGTCCATACCTTTAACGAAGGAGATGTGCCTGTATTTCTTATTTCTCTGAAGGCAGGCGGGACAGGACTGAATCTTGTGGGAGCAGATGTGGTGATCCATTATGATCCGTGGTGGAATCTGGCGGTCCAGAATCAGGCCACAGACAGGGCGCACCGTATTGGCCAGACAAGAGATGTTACCGTTTACAAATTGATCCTTAAAGATACGATCGAAGAAAAGATCATGCAGCTGCAGGAGACCAAAAAAGATCTGGCAGATGCCATTATGGAAGGCTCAAGAGAATCGATCATGAGTCTTACCAGCGAAGAACTGATGAGTCTGCTTTCATGAAAGGAGCCGATAGATACTGGTGGAAAAGAGTGTAAAAAAAGTACAGGGGAATGGGCTGAAAGCCTTTCTGATCAGATGGATACCATCTTACGCGCCGATTCCTCTGATCTGCATATTGCTGTTGAATTCGTTTGTTTATTCCGGATCCTCGATCCTTACCAGGAGCAGGTTTCATTATGATCTGACCATGGGGATCGACAGGGCGGTCCCTCTTGTGCCGGGCTTTGTCTGGATCTACCTGCTGGCGTTTCCTTTCTGGGGGATCGGATATCTTCTGGTGGCGCAGAGAGGAAAGGATATGTTTATGCGGTTCGTGGCGGCGGACATCACGATCCATCTGATCGTACTGGCCATTTTTATCCTGCTGCCTACGACGAATATCCGGCCGGCCATTACAGGAAACAGCCTCTCGGAGAGGATGCTTGCGCTGGTATACCAGCTGGACGGAGGAAGAAATCCTTCCAATCTTTTTCCATCTATCCACTGTTATGTCAGCTGGCTGTGCTGGCGCTCGATCAGAGGATCCCGGGAGATTCCGCGATGGTATCAGCGGTTTTCGCTTGTTTTCGCCATATTGATCGTGATATCGACACAGGTGCTGAAGCAGCATTATATCGTAGACGCAGCTGCGGCGGTCCTGCTGGTGGAGTTGTGCTGGAACTTTTATCAGAAAAAGGAAAGGCACCGTTGGGCGGTGTGGCTGTTTGAACGGTTAAGCCTAAAAGGGCTTGCAAGGCCTGCCTGAGTACATATCTCATGATATGCAAAGTACTTGATGTGGCGGCCTCAGATCACATGGACAAATAGGAGGAACCAGATGAGGTGGAACTGTTTTACCATAAAAACCATAACGGAAGCGGAGGATATGATCATCTATACGCTGAGCGAGCTTGGAATCGAAGGCGTGGAGATCGTAGATAAGCAGCCTCTTTCCGAGGAAGATAAGGCAAAGATGTTCGTGGACATTATGCCTGAGCAGGAAGAGGATGACGGGATCGCCTATCTGTCTTTCTATCTTGAAGAGGGCGAGGATCCTGCAGTCATCCGCGCCCAGGTGGAAAGATCCCTGGAAGAACTAAGATCCTTTATGGACATAGGGGAGGGAACGATCACAGAATCCCGGACAGAGGATAAAGACTGGATCAATAACTGGAAAGAGTATTTTCACCAGTTTTCCGTGGATGACATTCTGATCGTTCCTTCCTGGGAAGAAGTCCGGGAAGAGGATCGGGATAAAATGATCCTTCATATAGACCCGGGTACGGCTTTTGGTACAGGGATGCATGAAACGACCCAGCTGGTGATCCGGCAGCTGAAAAAATATGTACAAAAAGGAAGCCTTCTTCTGGATGTCGGGACTGGCAGCGGGATCCTTGGCATTACGGCGCTGAAACTGGGAGCCGCCCATGTAAAGGGAACGGATCTGGATCCCTGCGCAGAGTCTGCTGTCCGTGAGAACAAGGAATCCAACGACATCCCGGATGAAGATTTTGAGATGATCATCGGGAACATCATCGATGATGAGCAGGTGCAGGCCTGGGCGGGGGAAGGAATCTACGATATTGTGACCGCCAATATTCTGGCGGATGTACTGCTTCCTCTGACACCCGTGATCGTGCGTCAGATGAAAAAAGGCGCCATCTACATCACCTCCGGCATTCTGGATGTAAAAGAGGACGTGGTCGTACAGTGTGTCAAAGAGGCAGGCCTTGAAGTCGTTGAAGTGACAAGGCAGGGTGAATGGGTCAGTGTAACGGCCCGGAAACCCTGAGGAGTGAAAGGTATGCAAAGATTTTTTGCGGGATCCGATGCGATCGATGAGAAAAACGGGCTGATCCGCCTGACCGGGCCGGATGTGAACCATATCCGGAATGTGCTTCGCATGAAAAAGGGTGAAGATCTCTGGATCAGTGACGGGGATAAAAAAGAATATCACTGTACGATCGGGAATCTGGGGGAAGAGGAAGTAATGCTCCATATTCTGTATGCCCAGGAGCCGGACTACGAGCTGCCATGCAGGATCGTTCTGTTTCAGGGTCTGCCAAAAGGCGAGAAGATGGAACTGATCATTCAGAAAGCGGTGGAACTGGGTGCTGCGGCAATTGTACCGGTCAAGACTAAACGCTCCGTCGTACAGCTGGATGACCGGCGGGCCGAAAAGAAAACTGTCCGCTGGCAGCAGATCGCGGAAGCCGCCGCAAAACAGTGCCGCCGCATGAAGGTGCCGACTGTACAGAATCCTGCAGGGTTTGCCGCTGCACTAAAAGAAGCAGAAAGGCTGGACCGGGTCCTGATCCCCTACGAACTGGAAACCGGCAGCAAAGGCACCAGAGAAGTTCTGCGGGACATAAAGGCAGGGGAGTCGATCGGGATCTTTATCGGCCCGGAAGGCGGATTTGAACCCTCGGAAGTGGAAAGCGCCATCCAGGCCGGGGCTGTTCCGGTGACCCTCGGCCATCGGATCCTGAGAACGGAGACGGCGTCTCTTACCCTTCTTTCCGTGCTGATGTTTAAGCTGGAAGAACTTATTTAGATGGAGCATGAATTTATATGGAAGCATATTTCGATAATTCGGCAACGACCCGCTGTTATGACGAGGTGCTGGATATTGTTGCCAGAACTATGACCGTGGACTATGGGAATCCATCGGCCATGCACAGGAAAGGCGTGGAGGCGGAGCAGTATGTCAGAGAAGCGGCCAGAACCATTGCCGGCCTTCTGAAAGTGACGGAGAAGGAAATTGTGTTTACCTCCGGCGGAACAGAGTCGGACAACATGGCCCTGATCGGAGGCGCCATGGCCGGGAAACGAAGAGGAATGCATGTGATCATCAGTTCCGTGGAGCATCCTGCTGTTGCGGAGCCTGCTGCCTTTCTGGAGGAGCAGGGCTTTGAAGTGACCAGACTTCCGGCTGATCCGAACGGGGTCATTCAGGTGGAGACTCT
>CACZPF010000192.1 GCA_902782975.1 uncultured Lachnospiraceae bacterium | reverse complement strand
GAGGTACATGAAAATATGGAGATTAAAAAAGGCCAGCGGCTTGGATACATGGAGGACTTCTTCGGAAATCTCTTAAAGGAGTATTTTGCCGAGGGCGATGGACGGGTGTTCTATTATACCAGCGCCCTTGCCATTACAGAAGGCGATCCGCTTGTAGCCTACGGTCTGGAAGCATAGAAGGAGACGGGGGACGGTTCTTCGTCCCCTTTTTCTGAATTTTCAGAAAAAGGGGACAAAGAACCGTCCCCCGTCTCCTTCTTGCCCTGACTTTGTCTTCATGCTATAATCTGATAAACCGGCGCCAGGCCATATTACAGGATAGCGGATGCTGTCTCTGCAGATGGCCTGTTTGCCCGGCAATAAAACAGACGATCAGAAAGGCAGGAATTTTTATGAAAATCGGATGTGTAAAAGAGATAAAAAATAATGAATTTCGTGTTGGCCTGACACCGGATAATGTAAAGGCCTATATTGCCGCAGGGCATGAAGTTTATATGGAAGCAGGTGCCGGCCTTGGCTCCGGCTTTGCGGACAGTGAATATACCGGCGCGGGCGCTTCTGTCGTCGAGAAGGCGGCAGATGTGTGGAACATGGCAGATATGATGGTGAAAGTCAAGGAGCCGCTGGAAGAAGAGTGGCCTCTTTTCCATGAAGGCCTGATTCTGTATACGTACCTTCATCTTGCCGCAGACAAGCCGCAGACGGATGCGCTCCTTGCGGGAAAGGTCAATGCCGTAGCCTATGAAACACTGCAGGAAGCGGACCGTTCTCTTCCGTGTCTGATTCCAATGAGCCAGATCGCCGGCCGTCTATCTATTCAGGAAGGAGCAAAATATCTGGAAAAGCGTTTCGGCGGCGAAGGTATCCTTCTTGCCGGTGTTCCCGGAACCCCCAAGGCCAATGTCGTTATTCTCGGAGGCGGAACGGTTGGCATGAATGCCTGCAAGATCGCTGTCGGAATGGGAGCGAATGTAACGATCATCGATGTAAATCTGAAACGTCTGGAAGAACTGGACGATCTGTTTGGCTCCCGGATCCAGACTCTGGTGAGCACCGACAGCAATATTGAACGTGTCGTAAAAGAAGCAGACCTGGTGATCGGATCTGTCCTTATTCCCGGCGGTGTTACGCCGAAACTCTTTAAAAAGAAATATCTTTCCGAAATGAAGAATGGAGCGGTATTTGTGGATGTGGCAATCGACCAGGGCGGCTGCGGTGAGAGCAGCCATGTGACCACGCATGATGATCCTGTGTATATTGAGGAAGGCGTTGTTCATTATTGTGTCGGCAATATGCCGGGTGCCGTGCCGCGTACAAGCACGATCGCTCTTACCAATGCTACGCTTAAATACGGCCTTCAGATTGCATCTGCCGGCCTTGAGAAAGCCTGTCGAAAGAGTGAAGCCATCAGCACGGGTGTCAATTGTTATGCAGGAAAGCTGACCAATAAGAATGTGGCAGCTGCCTTTGATTATGAATATACAGATTTGAAGACACTCTTTTGAGCCTTTCGATTTCTGAAAAGCCGGAGGCTTCATGTCGGAGCATTTCCAGGGGGGATAACGTTCCTCATGGTACATGACTTCCTGTGGAGGGAGAAGTTTGAGCAAAAAAAGGTACAGGCAAAGTGACGTATGTCACGAAACCTGTACCGGTACAGTCTGCGAAATATTGGTATATCAAAAAAAGAAACCTGCAGATATTATACTTATCGCCGGATAAGGACGTTTTTTTTGCGACTTTATTTATGTACTGCCTTATAATTACCTTAAAATCTACTCACTGCGAAACGGTCCGGCCTTTGGCCGCACCGCTGCGCGGCGGAATGCCATACTATTTCGTGACAGGAGATCATGAGAGACAGATATGAAGGTAGAAGAAATCTGCGCTAATTGTTTATATGAAAAGCAGAGCCGGATGGGCAATGCGGAATATGCAAAGGAAGTCAGACGTATCCTGGATAGCAGAACGGATGAAGATACCTCCCCCTATCTGGTATACCTGTTCAGCCAGGTCTACACCAAAATGTTCGGACCCCGGGCATCTTATAAAGAAGAAAAGAAAAAATTCAATGATCTGGTTCTTTCTATGGAGGATCAGATCAGGGCCAGAATTGAAGCATCTCCGGACCCGCTGACTGCTGCACTTATCTA
The DNA here is from genome assembly GCA_902782975.1 of uncultured Lachnospiraceae bacterium. Classification (GTDB taxonomy): domain Bacteria; phylum Bacillota; class Clostridia; order Lachnospirales; family Lachnospiraceae; genus Blautia_A. The sequence goes on along the minus strand of CACZPF010000192.1, from coordinate 1,391 downwards.
TGCGAGGACGGGGAACTACATCGATTTTGGGGCATTGCAGGATGTGAAAGAAGAGGAGTTTCTTTCCTTGTTTGCAAATGCCGAACCGCAGGAGAGAGATCTGCCGGTCGTTCAAAGCCTTCTTGGGCAGTGCGCCCGGGCAGATACCTTTTTGCTGATTGCAGATAACTGCGGGGAAATTGTTTTGGACAAGCTGTTTATCGAACAGCTGAAGAAACGTTTTCCGCATCTTAAGGTGAATGTCATGGTGCGGGGAGAAGAAGTGCTGAATGATGTGACGCCTGACGATGCCGAATATGTCGGACTTTCGAATATTGCAGGTATTATTTCCAACGGAAGCAATATCCCCGGAACAGCCTACAGGATGCTGCCGGATACGGCAAAGGAGATATTGGATCATTCCGATGTAGTCCTCGCAAAAGGCCAGGGAAATTATGAATCTCTGGGCGGTCAGGGCAGACATGTATTTTATTCATTCCTGTGTAAGTGCGATCTGTTTACCGGCAGGTTTCAGGTACCGAAGTTTACCGGGATATTCCTGGAAGAATAAAGAAAATGTGGAGACAGGGGAAGGTTCTTTGTCTCCTTTTTCTGGAAATTCAGAGACAGGGGACGAAGAACCGTCCCCTGTCTCCATTTACTATCATTAATATCTTCCGTATTTGTCCAGTGTCTCGAACATGGCATCCAGGTTTTCGGGCTTGCAGTTTTCGAGAGAACCGTTAAAGTCAAACAGATAGCCGCCGCCGGGAGCGCAGACTTCCAGAAGGCGTCTGGTCTCATTGATGACTTCTTCTTTCTTGCCGAACTCCATGAGGCTGACGGAAAGGTTTCCGCAGATCGCCGCGGTTCCGCCAAGCATCTTTTTGGCTCTTGCCATGTCAGCCTTTTCAAAATGATACAGAACCTTGCCTTTGGGCACATCTGTCAGGAATTCAAGTCTGGTATCGTATGGCCCTTCTGTGTAGATATAAGGAGTTACTCCCATATCAATGAGCGCCATCATGATCTTTTTAAGAGGTTTCCAGTAGAAGCGTTCGTACTGTTTGTCGTTCATAAAGCCATCCATCGCTTTATGCAGCGGGAAGAATACTCTCTTGACCGGCATATCCACAAAACGGAAATACTGAAGAGCCTGAATCTGCTGCTGCGCAAACATTTCACAGGCCTGATCGATATACTCATACATATCTTCATCCGTCAGGTCTTCAAAGATACCCATGGTTCCGCGGAAGTAGTCGCCGAGGATATCATAGGGAGCTTCCGAAATACCTGTCATGAAGGGCGGGAATCCCATTTCGCCGAGGATCTGGTTGTATTTTGCGGTAGCTGCAGCAGCTTTTGCATCTTCCTCGCCGATCTGCGCCAGCTTTCGGAAGGTTTCCTGTGCG
>CACZPF010000191.1 GCA_902782975.1 uncultured Lachnospiraceae bacterium | reverse complement strand
GCTTTTTCCGGGATACTGCTGCTGCTCATCCTGGGAATCTATATCTCTGACAAAAACACGCAGGAAACCAGATATATCATGGAGAAAACGACAGAAGAAACACCGGCTGAAGAAGAGACGGGGGTGGAAGGGGAAGAAACAGAGACGGGAGCAGAATCAGAAATAGAAGGAGAAGAAACAGCAGCAGAAACCGGAGAACCGGCTCCGGCGGATGGAACTGTAGAACAGGCAGCAGATCTCCCCATTCCTGCGTCTGACACGAATTTTCTGGCCTGCGGGCACATTTTTCGTCCGCAGAATGGTGAATATCTGGAATCGGAGACAGGGATCTCCGCCTGGTTTATGGCAGATGTCTCTGTACCTGAAGAGCCGGAGGTATCTGTGAATTTTATTTCAGAAGAAGACGGGAATATTTACTGTTTTGAGACAGACGGTGTGTCTGAAATGGAAGATGAGCTGTTTCTTATACGAAAGGAGCAGTACAAGGAGCAGATCAGCGCAGCGGCCGGATGGGAAATACGGGATAAAATAGATATCCGCGGCCTTCCGGAAGGCGGATATCAGATGGATATAAAAGTTTGTTTTAGTGATGCAGCAGGTGTCATAGAAGAGATCAATGCAGACAGTACACATATATTTGTCAGAAAAGAAAGCACCGTTTCATCAGAAACGGATGTGTCGGCATTTTTCCCTGCAGCAGGGCCAGAGAAGATCTACCTGGATGAAGAGAAGGGTGTTCAGATCATCCTTTTGGAAGAAGAGAATTTAGCGGCTGCCGGGCAGAACAGGTTCGTTTTTTCCGGCACGGCCATTTTGCCGAAAGGCTCCGATCTCAGCGCCATTCTAAACATGGACGGGAAACTGTATACCCGTGAGACGATAAGGGCGGAGGGAGGAGAGATCACGGTCATCCGGGGGGAGGCCCGGCCGGAAGATCTTGAGATCCACATAACAGCACCCTTCCTGACATCCGGTGAACACATGATTACCCTTCTTCTCAATCTAAGCTTTTCCGACGGCAGCACCGAGGTTCTTACGGAGGAGAGAGGGGAGGGGCTGTCGCAAATAATGAATTGTTTTAAAAAAGGAATCAGCATTTCGCTGATTCTTTTTTTGATTTTTTGTGATTTTCTGATGACAAAATGTCTTTCTCGTGGTATAATAGGTATATACCTATTATGCACAAGGAGGCCTACCATGTCCAATCTAAATTCGAAATCTGTAAATCCGCATACTGCTGCACAGGCTAAATACGACAAAGAACATACCGTTGGTTTCTATTTAAAACTAAATACAAAAACAGATGAAGACATACTGCAATGGTTGCAATCTCAACCTTCAAAACAAGGTGCTATTAAAAACCTCATTCGAAGGGAACTTCAGGCTGGCCCAAATATACAATAGGATCTACTTTACGACTTGAAAGGATGGTGTCATACCTTGACTCTTTTACATCTTCGTGATGTGGATTTCTCTGAACTCTATACTTTACTGGAGTTATATGAGAACACTTATCAGACATATTCTACAGAATCAGCCAGGATTCGTTCCCATCTTCTCCAATGTTATTGTTTAAAACATGGATTAAATGTTACGGATTGTTCACCGGATATTTTTCATAAAATATCTAAAAACCCAAGAGATGCAGGAAGAAAAAAATCTTATAATGACGAGCTGGAAAAAACGGTATTGGAGTCTGTCAGAAATGGAACATCCATTCGGGAAACTGCCAGGCTGACAGGTTTGAGTGCCGGGACTGTACAAAGAATTAAAAACAAGAACATAAGGCAGCAAATGTATCGAAAATAAAAACGGACACATGTGATTTTCAAACCGATTTTAATGCAAAAAAAAGCAGCTGGCCACCCCAGCTGCCAAGGTAAAATATTATGATAGATAATAACATCTTACAAGGGGATTATAGCAGCAGCCGGAAATATAAGCAACTAAAACTTCCGATAGATCTGGATTGTCTGATTCCTGATGATGACCCAGTCCGACTTTTGGATGTGTTTGTGGATAACATGAACCTGACAGAACTCTACAATTCTTATGGCAGGATTCCAGTTTCACCGGAATTTCCAAGGATAATGCTCAAAATTGTACTGCTCGGCTATATGAACCAAATCTATTCTTCCCGCGAATTAGAAGAAGCCTGTAAAAAACGTATTGATTTTATGTATCTGCTCAATGGGACCGCTGCACCAGACCATGCTACTTTCGCCCGCTTCCTGTCTCTTCACTTTATACATTGTTCCCGGAAAATGCTCGCCCAGACAACCCTGTTATTAAAACAGATGGGGGAAATATCCGGGAAAACGGTATTCATTGATGGAACAAAAATAGAGGCAAATGCGAATAAGTATACTTTTGTCTGGAAAAAAGCAGTAAGCAAAAACCTGGGGAAACTGCTTGCAAAGATCCCTGATTTTGTCAAAGATTGCGAAACCGCCTATGGAATCACTATTGTCTATACAGGGGAGATCACCTTACATACACTCAAGAGAATGCGCAAGAAACTGTTTAAGATAAAAAAGCAGGAGGGAATCGAGTTTGTGCACGGAGCTGGAAAGAAGCAGACACGGCTGCAAAAATCGGTTGCCCAGCTTGACGAATACATCGAGCGTATTAAGGAGTATACCAAAAAACTGTATCTATGTGGAGAAAAGAACAGTTATTCCAAGACAGATCCAGATGCAGCTTTCATGCGGATGAAGGAAGATGCAATGAAAAAAGGCCAGCTTAAGGCGGCTTACAATGTACAGAATGCTGTTGACTCGGAATATATTGTATGGACAGATGTAAGTTCACACCCCGCGGATGTCCTGGCTTTAAAAGATTTTTTGAAAGAGATGGAACAAAACCTCCTGTTCAAATATGCAGATATCGTAGCCGATGCTGGATATGAAAGCGAAGAAAACTATGTTTTTATAGAAGAAAACGGACAGTATGCATATATAAAACCGACCAATTACGAGATATCAAAAACTGGAAAATACAAGAAAGATATCAGTCGGAAAGAAAACATGGAGTACAATAAAGAAGACGATAGTTACATATGTGCAAATGGGAAAAAACTTGTCGTTACAGGTACCAAAACGGCGAAGAGCGAAAGCGGGTATAAAAGTGAAGTAACCCAATATACCTGCAAGGAATGCAGCGGATGTCCATACAAAGGGAAGTGCATAAAAGGGAACAACTGTAAAACACCAATGGAAGAAAGGAATAAAGTCCTGAATGTATCCAAAAAGAAAGAAGAGAAAAGGGAAAAGAGTCTGGAAAGAATAACAAGTGAAAAAGGAATCCAACTACGGATGAATCGTTCGATACAGGTAGAAGGATCATTTGCCACAATAAAGGAAGATATGGATTTCCGCAGATATACATATCGTGGGAAAGAAAATGTACTCGCGCAAAGTATACTGGTGGCGATCGGACATAATATAACAAAACTTCATCATAAAATACAAGGAAAAAGAACAGGAACTCATCTGTTTGAAGTGAAAAAAGCAGCGTAAAATTTAGCAAATCAAAACCAGGCATCGAAGGATGCCTGGTAAAGTGCGTCAAAAAACAGAATAAAAGCAAATAAAATCGAAATTTTTTCTAATAAAGTCTTGTTAATGGATCTGCTAAACACGAATCGTTAACCGTTTGTGCGACAGCCCCTCCTCCCTGTCTCCCGGATTTGTTATTTTAGGTAGATTAAACGTCTGGTTTATGGTAAGATTATAAATAAACAAAGGACAAGAAAACTGGGGAGGCACCTGCTTAATGACATTGGAACTGTCCCCCGTCTTCCATGATGCGTATGAATTATACATATATTTTAGAATGTGCGGACGGCACTTTATATACCGGCTGGACTACAGACCCGGTAAAAAGAACAAAAGACCACAACCAGTCGGAAACGGGTGCAAAATATACCAGAGCCCGCCGCCCGGTAAAGCTGGTATATTATGAAGAGTATGAATCTAAGCAGGAAGCCATGCGCCGGGAGTACGAAATCAAGCATATGCCCCGCAGCAAAAAACTTGCGCTGATCTGCTCGGATAAGAACGCGCTGCCAGGGCGTTTCGCAATTACCAGGAAGATTCAGAGAAAAAAGGAGGAAAGCAAAATGGAAAGACATGCGTTTGCATTTCAGATCGCGGAAGGAAAAAAAGGAACCTTCCGAAAACTTCTGGGAGAAAACTGGGAAGAGATCAAGGGCCTGATCGACCGGCTGGCTATCAGGAACTTCAGCCTGTGGGAAGCATCGGATCTTGTTTTCGGTTACTTTGAATCGACGGACGAGGATAAAAAACCGGGAGACGATGACAGGATCCTGGTCCGGAACATGATTCAGAAAGCAGAGGAAGCAGGGCGATGGATCAGCAAACCGCTCGACGATATGCGGCTTATGTATCATAATTTCGGTATTGTCAGGGAGAATAAGGAACTGATCCGTCACCGCGTGTTCATGACAAAGCTTCATGAAGGCTGTGAAGAGGAGTATAAAAAGAGACATGATGCGCTTGTCGAAGCACGTGGAGACAAGATCGATCCGGGCCCGGACAGCAACTTCAGCATTTGGAATGCGGGCGGCTATATTTTTGGCTACAATGAAATAGATACCACGATGGAACGCGACGAGACAGAAGAAGAGCATGCGGATACGGTAGCCTGGGAGACGCGTCAGCTTGGAATTATGGACTGGGTCACGAACGACTGCGACTGGCTGACCGGCGAAGTACACGCCCAGGTCAGAAGACTTGCATGGTACAGATAAAATGCTGTAAACAAAGAAGGAGACAGAGAACATAAATTCTCTGCCTCCTTCTCTTTATTTATCTGCTTTTCAGATATTCATCGGAGCTCATGACGAGGGTATGCATGGGGGCGAAGCTTTCGGCGATTTTTCTGATGGCGGCTTCATTTTCAGGTGTCTGGCCGGCGATGCAGTCATACAGGTAGACGACCTGGTAACCCAGATCGATCGCCTCCATCATGGTGGAGAGAATGCAGCATTCGGCGACAACACCGGTCAGAATGAGCCTTTCTTTGCCCTGTGCGGCTTTCAGTACCTGATCCGACTTCATGGAAGAGTAAGTGGATTTAACAGCTGTCGGATGCTTTTCCGCAAAGGGTTTCAGGTCTTTTACGATATCACACAGAAAAGAATCCTCGTTAATTGAGCGGTATTCTTCGTTATAGACGCGCCAGGTACCCGCAGGATCTTCGGATGCCAGATACTTTGTAAAAAGTATATCCAAAGAACGATTCATAGAATTCTCTGCTTCCAGGATCCTCCGGGTATTTTTAACTGCCTCCGGCAGGGAGGGACAGGCCCATTCCTGTCCAGGCATATAAACATTCTGAAAATCGATGACAAGGAGCAGATCGTTGGAGCCGGATCTCTGATTCATAAAAGCCTCCCTTAAAGCATTTTTTCGCTCATTTCCTCCAGCAGATCCTTCTTCATATCATAAAGCTTCTGGGAGAGGTCAACATACACTTCGTGGGGATTGTGGAAACGGCGGGATTCATCCCAGAGCGTCTCCTGCTCTTTTTTGCAATAAGCCTGCAGTTCCATCACGGAAGGAGATTCATAAACACATTTTCCCTTCTGGAAAACAGGAATCAGCAATTCCTTGACATCATATGTGCCGCCCAGGATGCGGGTCTTTTTCCAGGTATCGACAGGGTCAAAGATAACCATGTTTTCTTCCGGATCCAGGTTTTCGTCGGCGAGACAGATAAGATCTGCCTTGATCTTGCCGGTAGATCTGCTGTAGATCCTGTAAACAGTCTTGTTCCCGGGGTTGGTCACTTTTTCTGTATTCTCCGAAAGCTTGATCTTGGGGATAAAGGATTCGTTTTCCTCATCCCATACGGCGGCAAGCTTATACACTCCGCCAAAGGCAGGATTGTCGTTGGCAGTGATCAGACGGGTCCCTACCCCCCATGAATTGATCTTGGCATCCTGGGCCTTCAGACTTTCAATCAGATATTCATCCAGATCACTGGATGCGGAGATGATGGCATCGTCAAAGCCGGCGGCAGAGAGCATTTTGTAGGCTTCCTTGGAAAGATAAGCAAGGTCGCCGCTGTCTATGCGGATACCGTAGCGGGTCAGGGGAATGCCTTCTTCCCGCATTTCTTCGAAGACGCGGATGGCATTGGGGACACCGGATTTCAGCACGTCATAAGTATCTACCAGAAGAGTACAGGAATTAGGATAAAGTCTTGCATAAGTCTTGAAGGCCGTATATTCGTCCGGAAAGCTCATGATCCAGCTGTGGGCGTGGGTTCCGAGGACCGGTACCTGGAACATTTTTCCTGTCAGTACATTGGACGTACCCGCGCAGCCCGCGATCATGGCAGCTCTGGCTCCAAAGATACCGGCATCCGGCCCCTGGGCTCTTCGAAGGCCGAATTCCATAACGGCTTCGCCTCTGGCTGCATAGCATACTCTGGCTGCTTTGGTGGCGATCAGACTCTGATGGTTGACAATATTCAGGATGGCCGTTTCTACCAGCTGTGCTTCCATAATAGGAGCGATCACCTTGACAAGGGGCTCTCTGGGGAAGACAACGGTTCCTTCGGGAATGGCATAGATATCGCCTGAAAAATGGAAGGAGCTCAGATAATTCAGGAAATCTTCCTCAAAAAGAGAAAGGCTTCGAAGATAAGCAATGTCCTCCTCCGTAAATGTCAGATTTTCGATGTATTCAATAACCTGCTGCAGGCCGGCGCAGATGGCGTAGGCACCTCCGCAGGGATTGGTGCGGTAAAACATGTCGAAGACTACGACCTGATCGGAAGGGTTCTTAAAATACCCCTGCATCATTGTAAGCTCATAAAGATCTGTCAGTAAAGTCAGATTATCTGCTCTCATAAAATAGTCCCTCCAATAGAGAAATATACATCCCTGATTATAGCAGTAAAAAAAGTGGTTGTAAATTAAAAAAAGTGCTTGCTTTTTTTTTTAGACTGTGGCATAATAACACTCGTCGCAGATAAGGCGGCAGGCAAAACAGCATAAAGGGCTATCGCCAAATGGTAAGGCAACGGACTC
>CACZPF010000190.1 GCA_902782975.1 uncultured Lachnospiraceae bacterium | reverse complement strand
TACCGCACTGTTCCAGCGCCCGGAACCACTCATAGGAAGTGGAAAAGGAAACTTCGAGCACATCCGGTTCTGTAAGCGCCGCTTTCATAATCGCTTTTCTTGTGTCTTCGTCCCTGACCCCGTTCAACACAGCCCATGCCTGGGCATGCTGTGAATATTGTTCAAATGCCGGTCCCTCCCGGTACATATTTCGTTCTTCCGAGAAAGTCAGCCTGTCCAGTGCCTGCAGGATCTCCTTCTGTCGTTCAAGATATTCCTCCGCGATCCCTGTTCTTCCCCTGGCTGCGCTTAAGTCCGCCCCGCATTTTAAAGCATAGGCGTACATAAAGTTTACGATCGTCGACGGACCCGATGCGGCTGCAGCGGGTGCTCCGGCTGTATCAGCCCACTTTTCATGCCAGTCGACAAAATTCCAGTAGGGAACATGTTCCACCAGCCCTTCTGCCCCGATGCAGCGGTCAAAATGATCCAGGATCCTGTCTATGTCCGGAAAATACGGCCGGATCGTTTTAAGATTTCCCGTCTGCCAGTAATATTCCTGCAGCATAAAGATATAGTACAGGGAAAAGGTGGAGATCATCTGTTTATAGGCGGACGGATACTTGCCCTGGGTCAGTCCGTCCCCCGTCATGGAATAGTGAAAATCCTCCAGCGCTTTTTCTGCCAGTCTCACATCTGTCGATACGGCATAATTGAAGAGGGCCTGCAATCTTGTATCCATGACAAACTGAAGCTGCTCGTAGTAAGGACAGTCCATATAAGTTTCCATCATGCAGTTCTTGAGCGTATGAACACACATCTGCCATACATCCTCCACCCATTTTTCCGGGGAATGGATCGTTGTCTCAATTTTCAGCGGATAACCGGTCCTTAAAAATTCAGGAGCATAAAGAAGGGTATCCTCCCCTTCAGACTGCACATCGATTTTGACAAACCGGAATGTTCTGAACCAGAAAGGTTCAAAAGAGACCTCCGATCCGTCCAGGATCAGATGATCCGTCAGCCCTTCTGCCGTACCATTTTCAATATCATCTCTTGGGATCACACCTTTTTCGGAGATAAACTTCTCAAAGTACGTGATCCGGACCGTTGCATTTTTACCGCCTTCAAACCGGAACCTCGGATAGGCATTTGTCACTTTTCCGGCATCGAGGATCAGCTGGGCCCGAGCGCCGGATGGTACCAGGACCGGATGCTCCAGAAGGCCGTACCCCGGATAGGCTGTGGATGTCATTTCTTTTACAAAGCTTCCCCTCTCCTCATATAAAAGCGGGATCGGCCGCTCCCGGACCGGAAACCGTTTGACCAGCCCTACTTTTATCATAAAGATATCCGAAGCGTCATGCATGACCGGCTCCAGGCAGACAGCCTGTTCCCATGCATCCGCCCTGAAGCTCTCCTCTTTCCAGTGAACGGGCATTTTCCCGAAATCTACATCGTAGCAAACTGCACCGAGATATTTTGTGACCTCCTGCGACTTCAGATAAAAGCTGCCGTCCAGGTATACTCTCCAGTCAGCTTTCCCGGTAGTCACACTTCCTGCATATCTGCCCTCACTGTCCAGACAGTCCCCCTCCACTGCGAGGCGATGACCGCCTGACGGCGTCCGCACACCGTAAATGCCCGCCCGCTCGTCCTCCTGATAGATGACGGATTCCGCCTCACAGTAAAGGACCGCTGCGGCAAATACATTTTTTCCCGGCACAAGATATTCTGATACATCGACCGTTTCAAAAAAATGCCGTTCCTTATCTCCCTTACAGGGACCGGAAAGAACCGGACGGTCGTTGATCCACAGACGGTACCGGCTGTTCGCCGAGATATCGATGGAAAGAGAAGCCTTTTCCGGCAGTGTCAGGTCACACCGGTAATAAGCGAACCGCCCCGTCAGATCATTCGGTACGATCTTCCATCTATGATATTCACTTGCCGGCACACCAAGCCATTTTGCCATACTAAACATAAATCTGCCTCCATTCTGCAGTATCTTTACTAAAAAAGCCGGCGTTTCCGCTTCTTACAGATGACGCTTTAAGAACGAAATGACCCGGTCCGTCATTTCCTCCTGATAGAAGAGATCATCCCCGTGAGATGCGCCTTCTACGATCAGAAACTCGGCTTCGACACCGGCTTCCTCAAGCTTTTTGTACATCGTATCCGACTGGGCGATAGGTACTACATCATCCTCTGTTCCGTGCAGGATCATAAAAGGCGGTGTGCTGCTGTCCACATGGTCTGCTGCACTGGCTTCCCGTGCCGTTTTCTCAGAATACCGGACACCCAGGAAAGCTTCTATGGCATAATCGGGTACTGCTCCGGTGAGCCCGCTTAAATTTTTGTTCAGGGTGACAAGTCCGTAATAATCCACAACTCCCGCCACACTGCTGTCATATTCCAGATATGGACCCCTGTCATATTCTTTTATCCCGGCAGTGGTCCCCACAAGAGAGGCCATCGTTCCGCCCGCCGACTCACCCATGATAAAAATATGATCCGGATCGATGCAGTACTCCTCAGCGTGTGCCTTTAAATAACGCACGGCAGTTTTTACATCCTGAAGTGGTTCCGGAAAACACACCTCGTTGCTTGTCCGGTAATCGACACTTGCCACAACAAACCCGGCCCGCGCAAAAGACATCATTTCCGGGAGCCATACGGAACGGTCCATGACCATATACGCTCCTCCGCAGACCCATACAACAGCCGGCATTTTTTCATGGCCTTCCATCGTCTTCGGAACGATCAGATCCATATAGAGGTTCTTTCTTGTACAGCCATACCAGCAAGGGACACTGGTATAGGCGATCTGCGGGATCAGGGAGAGTGCCTCCTCCTTCTTTTCTACACGGATCGTTTGTCTCATTTTTATCTCCTTTCCAAACACACAGGCAAACACACGGGGACGGTCCCAACGACAGTAAGTTAAGCATTCCGGACGCCCGACAGGAGTTGTCCTTAGTGCCGTCAGACCAGCGGCCGGACCGCTTCGTAAAGCTTTTTATATCTTTCATAGACTTCCATATACTGTTC
>CACZPF010000189.1 GCA_902782975.1 uncultured Lachnospiraceae bacterium | reverse complement strand
GATCACAGCCTGCTGATCCATGTTTTTTTATCACAGTCTGCTGATCCAAGTCTTTTACCACTGGTCTGTTTACCCTCGGTCTGCTTTTCGTGTCTTCCTGATCCATGGTTAATGCCAGAGCCCCCGATACATGGACAAGGGGCCGTGACGTCCGGAAAGATCCGCGACCCACGGCCCCTGGCAGCGCTTCTGTCCTGCCGTCAGCCCTTCCACAAAGAATGAAGATTGCAGTAAGCAAATACCTCTTCCACTTCATCGCCTTCCAGAAGAGCAAAGCAGACCTTCGGTTCATCACCCGGCTTCAGGGCTTTTCTCTGATTGCCGAATTTCGTCCTGACGGACACCCATTCGATATAATGCTCGGGAAGCATCGGATGCTCCTGGGAACCCACCGTAACGTAAACGATATTGTCCCTGACTTCATAAACGGGGACGTGCTTTTCCAGGGAAGCATCCGTCGTTCCCGGGATGATCTCCTGCATCGGCTTTCCGCAGCAGAAAATGTCACAGCCGGTCTTCTTCACTACCGCAACCGTCTGGCCGCAGGTCTCACAGCGGAAAAATCTCATTTCCATAGCTATACTCCTTTAACAAATCCTTTCTGTTACTGATCAGCACTCACTGTCTGCACTTAACAGTTCACTGTTCAGTACTCGTTTTTCACTGTGTACTGTTCATTGCGCCTTGTCTGTCTGATCTGCGGAAACAAAACGGCTGCCGCAGACCTTTTCTGAGCATATCATAGCATATCCGCCTTCTTTTTTCCACGGGAATCCTGTATCTTTTTCAGCATCTTTTTCAGCAAATCTTTCTCAGGAAAAGCCGGCATTTTTCTCTGTAGTGATCGGGCATTTGTTTCCGGAAGTTCCGAAGTCTTTTTCTTTATCAGAAAAGAAAAGTCCGAAGATCCGGCGAAACGACCGGCTCCGGATAGGATAAAGACAGACTGCGAGACTGGTCAGGAAAGGATCAGATTGCGGGGACCGGCTGGAAAGGATCCGGCAGCAGGGCTCGTCAGAAAAAAGAACAGGCTGCCGGGTTTAATCACTCTGACAGCCTGTTCTTTTTCTTATTACGCCTTATGACTTCTGAACCTTATGCCTGTTCAGCCTTTACGATCCTTCAGTCCGCGGCTTTCTTATTTCTCGAAGTGGACCACTTCACCGGTTCTGTCGGATTCGAAGCAGGCTTCCATCAGACGAAGAACGCGGAGGGCATGCTCCTGGGTGATGATCTGCTCGGCTTCACCGTTGCAGACATCCACGAAGTTCTTGTAAAGGGCATTCCAGTCAAATTCCGGAACCGGAAGCGGAAGCTCTTCAGTAGAGGAACCGACCATACGGGGCGCCATGGTCTTTGTCAGGCCGGCACCGGCGAGGATGGGGGTGGTATCCTTGTCATCCCAGGTGATCAGCTTGACCATCTTGCCTTCCATGCCCCAGTTCTGGATAATGGCAGAACCCATATCTGCGTACAGGGTCCACAGGGGCTCATTGACGAAGTGGCAGGTGCCGACTTCCAGGTCAACGGTCAGGCCGGATTCGAACTTCAGGTAAACCTGAACGCCGTCATCACATTCTTTATTGGTGATATAGGTGCAGTGGCAGAAAACATCAACGATCTTCTCGGGAACCATCTTGACGATACGGTCGATGATATGAACGCCCCAGTCGAGCATCATGCCGCCGCCTTTTTCCTTAATGCCTCTCCAGTCGCCGGGGATGCCGCGGGAACCCATGATCTTGCACTTGATATTGAAGGTCTCGCCCAGAAGCTTGTTTTCATAAATGTTTCTGATGGTCATGAAGTCTTCGTCCCACTCACGGTTCTGACGGGGATAGAAAACCATGCCGGTCTCTTTGGAAACAGCCATGACGTCCAGAAGATCTGCGGAAGACATCATAACGGGCTTCTCGCAGAGCACATGCTTGCCGGCCTTCATGGCAGCAATGGCGATGGGCTTGTGATCATCGTTGGGCGTCGCGATCAGGACGGCGTCAACGGTGGGATCATTCAGGACTTCGTCAAGATTCGCGTAAACGTGCATGCCGCGCTCTCTCGCCCATGCTTCTCTTTCGGGATTGATATCCTGAATGCCGGCGAGCTCCAGGATCTTGGAGATATCGGTAGTAGCCGGAGAATCGAATCCGGGGACATCCAGGTTGTTGCCGTTCCAGATGGCGTTGCCGGTGCCGCTGGAAATGGCGATGGCGTGGCCGCCGCCCATACCGCCGCAGCCGACGATAGCAATACGTAATTTCTTATCTGCCATATCATTCACCTCTCATGCATTGATTACCCGCGTATAACGGGGATTTATTCACAGAT
>CACZPF010000188.1 GCA_902782975.1 uncultured Lachnospiraceae bacterium | reverse complement strand
GATGAGAGAAGGCCGAAGAGAAAGACAAAGGCGGGCAGGATCTTTCTGCGGGTCATGGAAGTGCTGGCGATCGTTCTCAGTTTTCTTGAAAGCAGCCGGATCGCCAGGTTTCTGACTGCCAAGGTCAGTATGGATGTTGTGGTGGAAGTGACAGATCGATTCGGAACACGTGCGGGTCACAGGATGTCCTCCATCCTGGCCTTTATTGTGGCGGAACCCCGGATCATAGCAGTTGCTGTGACCGGTGTTATTCTGGTACTCGAGCTGATCTTGGGCATCGTGCGTCTTGCAAAAGCCAAAGCCGGAAAAAGAAGGCGCAGAAGAGATCTTACGGACAGATTCCGAAGAGATATATAGATCCAATTACCTGGATAGATCCAGAAAACGAAAGGGGGGATGGAATCCCCCCCTATCTGTTCTCCTGAATCTGTCCCCTTTGAATAACGTTCAACAGTTCCAGACTGCCTTTTTTCAGTAAAACAATGTTGGCAGTTTTTCCCTCGTCCAATGTGCCATAGTCGGTTTCAATGCCGACAGCTCTGGCTGGATTATAGGAAGCACATTTAACAGCACTGTGCAGGGAAATTCCCATATCAAGAACGGCATGACACATGCAATCCATAAGATTTGTGACGGAACCTGCAATGGTTCCGTCTTTTAATGAGGCGAGATTTCCGCGGACCGTAACTGTCTGTCCGCCAAGATCGTAGAAGCCGTCTTTAAGTCCGGTCGCCCGCATACTGTCACTGATGAGGATGATCCGTTCATCCCCGAACAGGCGGAAAGCTGCACGCACGACGGAAGGATGGATATGGACACCGTCACAAATCAATTCCGCCATGCAGGAAGGATGATCCGCTGCGGCGGCAATAGGCCCCGGATCCCTGTGAGAGAGAGGAGGCATGGCATTAAACATATGGGTGAGTTGTGAAGCACCGTACGTCAGGGCTTCTCTGGCAGTATCATAGTCTGTCATGGTGTGCCCAATAGATATATTGATATTATCGTGATTTTCACGGATAAAATCAAGTGCCCCTTCTGTTTCAGGAGCAACGATGACGGTCCGGATCTTGTGACCGGATCGTTCCTGAAGACGGTTCAGCAGGGCAGAATCCGCCGGACGGATATAAACCTCGTTCTGGGCACCTTTTCTGGCTGGGTTAATAAAAGGTCCTTCCAGATACAGACCACAGAAATCCGCCCCTTCCGGACAGGAAAACTCTCTTGCCGTATCACAGATGCTGTTCAGCAAAGATTCAGATACGGTCATGGTTGCGGGCGTGATCTGTGTCACGCCATGACGGAGTTCATACATTGCCAGCGTCCGGAAGGCTTCCGGCGTTCCGTCACAGCAATCTGCCCCCATGCAGCCATGGAAATGAATATCTGTAAGCCCGGGGATCACATAGGCGCCTTCTGCATCCAGAATCTGTTCGGAACAGCCGGACTGTCTGTAGTCCTCTTCTGATACGATCCGGTCGCCTACTGTATACAGGGATTTCTGAACAAATCCCCTGAAAAGGTCAAAGACCATTCCGTTATCTATACGAAGTTTTTTCATTTTATCTTTCCTGTCTTCTATGATGGCACATTCCCTGTGCCCGGCATGGCAGATCGAAAATACGGGTGCCGGTTTTCATCCGGGGAGAAGTTCTTTTACCGGTGTATTTCTTTTGCGATGATCAGAGAAAAATACCCGGCGTCGTCCGGTATCTCCTCAAGAGTCCTGTAGATATGCTGGTCCGGCATGCCGCAGTTTTCTACCATGGAAACAGAAAGAGGCGTTTTACGAAGCGCAGATTTTACCTGTTCCATTTTGCTGCCTGATTTCATGAGCACATAATTGCCGGGTTCGACCGGCAGAGAATCCAGACGGTGAACCGCAGGAATGATGTGCAGAGGTTCACGCCATTCGGCAAGAGGAAGATTTAATTCGGCAGCTGCAGCACAAAAAGAGGTGACGCCGCTCACCAGGGAGGTTTTGTAGCCATCTGCTTCAACGATTTTCTGCACATAGGAGAAGGTCGAATAGACGGTAGGATCTCCAAGCGTCAGAAATACGATATTGATATCTTTATCCAGGTATTGCTCGATGGTTTTTGCTGCTTTCTGATGGTTTTCATCCATCACTTTCCGATCCATGACCATGGGCATAAAAAGTGGAAGATGCTCCTTGTCTTCCAGCTCGGGCACAGCCTGTACAGCAATCTTGTAGGCGGTTGTCTCGCGAACGTTTTCACCGGGAGCCGCGATGACCTGGTTTTCCCTGATCAGACGGACCGCTTTTATAGTCAGGAGTTCCGGATCTCCGGGACCAACACCTACACCATATAAAATACCAGACATGAATCATTCCTCCTGTTTCTGTTATGTTGTTTAATGAATTATCTATACTGTGTCAACGCTTCCCTACTGCCTGCCTTTTCAGTTTCAGGACTTTATCGATACTTCTCATGAAGGAGCATGCCCTGTATGATCCCCTCGACACGGATCTGATCAAATTTGTTCAGTTTATGCAGCAGATCGAGAAAATCAGCATCTCCATGGCGGGAAGAAGATTCCGCTGTTCTGGAAACACCGGCAGATTTTTCATCTTCCTTCGGACCGGAAGATACATTCAGACCGGAAGCGGAAGCGCCATCCCTGTGTGCGTAATCAGTAGGGTCGTCTGTTCTGCCGAGCAGATAGTCTGCGGAAACATGCAGCATATCTGCAATGGATGCAACCGTTTCTCCGCTGGGAATCGTATTTTTGCGGCCCCAGAACGAAATAGTTGCACGGGTGACACCAATGGTTTCAGCTGTTTTCTGGGAACTGGGAAGAACGCCCTTTTCTTTACAGATTTTGACATATCTATTATAAAATGACATAGAGAATACCTCAGATCAAAAGCAGATTTTTATCAGGCGATTGGCCATCCTGTGACTGCGCAGGATATCTATAAAAGTATAACATAGATAACAGGAATATTCTATTGAATTTTATAATCCTTTTATCTTCCTGCAGCAGATGTTTGCGATGAAGTTTTTATGTTGCAGAATCTCCGGGTTTGCTTTACAATGATTATTGTTAAAATATGGAAGATTTAACTGTCATCGGGTCAATGGAGGTCTTTCATGAAAGAGACAATCACGATATGTTTTACCAATAATAAGGGTGGCAGCGGAAAATCCACCACCTGTTCCAATGTCGGCGCCGCCATGGCGCAGCTGGGGAAAAAGGTTTTACTGGTGGACGGAGATATGCAGCTGAATCTTTCGCTGTCCTTCTTTTCCGAAGAGGAAGTACTTCGTATGGCGGGAAGTGAGCAGAATCTGTATTATGCGGTGCGCTCCCAGGCGGATCTTACAGATTTTATTGTTCCTACTTCTTATGAAAATCTCGACCTGATACCATCTTCTACCTTGATGAGTTCGATCGAATATGAGCTTTTTCCAAAATGGCAGAGAGAGTTTATTCTGAGGAAATGCCTGAAGAATATCAAAGAGGCGGGAACGTATGATTATATTCTGATCGATGCACCGCCTACGCTCGGGGGATGGGTCCTAAATATCCTGTGTGCTTCCGATAAAGTGATCGTGCCGGTGGAAGCGAGTCCATGGGGCATGTTCGGACTCGCTAATATGTTTGATTTTCTGGAAGATGTAAAAGAGATGACGCCGGGGCTTGAAGTAATGGGAATTGTTGTTACGAAGGCGGATATAAGAAAAGGATATTATAAGCAGACACTTGAAACGTTGAAACAGACATCCGATGAAACGGATCGGGTTCCTGTTTTTGATTCGATCATCCGCATAGACAGCAGTATAGAATGGGCGCAGGATAACAGCGCACCAGTAGTAGAATATAAAAAATCCAGCCGCAGCGCAAAAGAATATGTCCGGCTGGCTGAGGAGGTAATGAGCCGTGCCTGTAGGTAAAGACAGTATTCATCGTGCATTGAGAAGGAAAAAGAATCCGGCAGCAGATAACATAAAGGAAACTGCAGAAAGCATATCTATGGATAAAACAGATCCGGCAGGAGCAGAAGGGAATGAAAAGAAAGCAGCAGAAAGTATATCTTTGAATCATGACAGGCCGGAAGAAGTCATTATTAAAACTGGTAAAACAGAAAAAGAAAACGGAGGAAAAGAGGATATGGAAAAAAAAGCTGCAGAAAACATAACAGTTGAAAAAGAAACCGCAGAGAAAGAAACAGCGGAAAAAGAGACGGCAGAGAAAGCAGGCGGAAAGGCAAAAACGGCAT
>CACZPF010000187.1 GCA_902782975.1 uncultured Lachnospiraceae bacterium | reverse complement strand
TCTGTACTGCTTCATCTGTATTGCTTCATCTATTGTGTACCATCATACCACAGATTACCTGCTAAAGTATATAGGTAAAGTCATGGTATTTCCGCATCTATCATTCAGAATAGACCTCCTCCGGACAATCAAATATAAAAACCCCACTTTAATCAGTTTTGGTATTTTCCTGATCAAAGTGGGGAAAAGTCAGCATATAAACTTTTGCTTAAAATTGTCAGAGGCTCATGCCGGATCTGCTTCGTAGTAAAAAGCAACCCTCGCATTTCGCCCGCAGAGTTCACGAAGACTGATTTCGCTTCCGTCCTGCAGTTCCAGAATATGATCAGAAACTGTACCGACCCTGTAGATCAGATTATCCATCTTTATCTCCATGCCGGAAATGATCATACTTCCGTCTTCTCCGTATGTCAGTGTCTGTCCTTCTTCCAGTTCTGTCGGAACGCCGGCTCCAAAACCATAATAAACCGTTTTTACTCCATAGATCCCATCTTCACGTACTTCAAAAAAGTCAATGACCGGACTCTTGTTGACAGAGTGGATAAACTTTATGGAGAAGATATCTGCGGGAGCGATTTCATATTCTGCATACCGCTTTTTTTCCTTCGGATCTTCCAGGACCAGAAGCCCTCTCTTCGGGTTTTCCGCACATTCACTTTCTGCCGGTACCCAGGAAGCCATAACCATGGCAATGACCAGGTTCATGACTATGACCATGGCACTGATCATGTTCAGCCGTCTGGCAGCCTTCAGACGCTTCCCGGAAAAAACAGGACCGTCAGAATGCAGGTTAATCAATGGTTATCCCCTGCTCTTCATAAAATTTCTTTGCGCCTGCATGTAAAGGAACGCTCATTCCCATAACAGCGTCTTCCACATTCAGATTTTCGAATTTGGCATTTTTTTCTGCCAGCGCATCTTTATTGTCAAAAAGGGCTTTCAGAAGCTCATAAACTGTATCTTCACTGACCTCATTGGATACGACCAGCGCAGCGCGAACAGATACTGTGGCGGTTTCTCCATCGACGCCTGTATATGTTCCTCCGGGGATCACGGTTTCGGTATAAAAATCATATTTGCTCTGCAGGTCCGCAATATGTTCTTCATCCAGCTGAACCAGGCTGATCTTCTTTGAATCCGCCAGCTCTTCACAGGCTGTTGTCGGAAAACCTGCGACAATAAACGCGGCATCGATCTCGCCCTCTTCCAGAGCACTTGCCGAATCACCAAAGGATGCATTTACAACATTGATATCATCAAAGGACAGTCCATATGACTCCAGAATCTGTTTTGTATTGAATTCAACGCCCGAACCTTCATCACCTACGGAAACGGTCTTTCCCGCAAGATCTGCTACGGATCGAATGTTTTCGTCACAGGTAATAATCTGGATCGTTTCGTCATACAGTCCAGCTGCGGATGAAAAATTCTTAAAAGGATCTTCCCCTTCAAAAAGACTGGTACCGGAATACGCATAGAACATGACATCATTCTGTACAGTAGCCAGCTGGGCATCCCCTTCTTCGATCATCTCAAGATTTGCTCTGGAAGCTCCACTGGATTCCAGAATAAGATTTGATTCATTCAGTAATGGATTCAGGACCTGTTCCATAGCGCCGCCAATTGCATAGTAAGTTCCCATTGGTCCGCCTGTTACAAAGTACAGATCCTCTGCCAGCACATTTGCGCTTCCCAAAGAAGAAAGGACCATTGTGCCGATGATCAGTGACAAAGCAATTTTCTTTTTCATTGATTTTACCTCCTTTTGTTGTTGTGCGGTTTTCCTGTTTTTCTTTATGTTAAGGGTTACATTGGAACCTATCGTACACAACAGGCAACTGTGCTGCCGATTATATCGCCGCACTGTCAGATCGTGATAATGCGATGCATTGTTTCGTTCATTTGCACCATTTTATGTTTTCATATGCACAATCTATTCTTACAAATTTTATCATTTGCATCATATTTTGTCAATCATATTTTGACATTCACAACATTTCAGCAGTTACTATTCACCGTGCCGCATTTGTACCTGACCTGTCATTTTCCCGCAAAAAAACTGCTGCCCGCAGCCTGAAATGAGTACAGATCGCGAACAGCAGCCATGTCAAATAGATTTTTAATTGTTTAAAGGCTTTTATCTCATTCGTTCGATTTCTTTTTTGCAGAGGTAAGTTCAATTTTTCCCACCAGGTCCGTTCAATTCTTTCGGCAGATCCGTTCAATTTTTTCCAGGAGATCAGAG
Organism: uncultured Lachnospiraceae bacterium; assembly: GCA_902782975.1. GTDB lineage: Bacteria > Bacillota > Clostridia > Lachnospirales > Lachnospiraceae > Blautia_A. The sequence continues at coordinate 527 of CACZPF010000187.1, read as the reverse complement.
ATGATACAGCCGATTGTCTCATAATGCACATAATCCGTCGTATACTGATCCACCATAACATTGACCTGTGCAGGAAAGTCCTCATCGGCATCCCAGAATTCCAGCCGCAAAGGCATCCACGGGAAGGCATCAAACTCATAGCAGAGATCCCCTTTTTCTCTTTCTCTGCCTCCCAGACGTATGCATGCCTTTCTTAGTTCGTCAGACCTTCCGGCAAACTGTTCCGCAAAAGGAACCAGAAGTGGATCCTTAACTGCCGGATTTCTGGTGACCACCCCGTCCAGAGATTCACTTTTCACCCAGATACCGGCAAAGCGTGGATCATCCTTCGTATATTCCAGAAGATGATAAACAGCCATTCCCTCATTAAAATAGATTTCATCCGTCCAGCCGCCGTCACACGAGGCAATTTCGCCCGGCTCTGTCTCAGTAAGGCAAGGCTCTGTTTCAATAAGGCAGGGCTCTGTCAGGTATCTGCTGTGTTCCTTCAGGCCGAAGCTGTCTGATTTTGCCGGTATTTCTTCTGT
>CACZPF010000186.1 GCA_902782975.1 uncultured Lachnospiraceae bacterium | reverse complement strand
CCCATATCTGCGCTTCCAACCTTCAGCTCGACCACAATGGAATCCTCTTTTTCTGTTTCTGTGACAACCACTTCGTCCGGATTATCGACAAGAGATTTTGCAATTACTTCAACTAATTCCTTCATTACATTCCTCCCGGAGCTTTTGGCATCTGGACGTCATGGAACTGTCTGACGACAATCCCTTATTTTTCGATGCCGGCAAGCTTGAAGATCTTGGCGACAACTTCTGTAGGCTGTGCGCCGTTGCCAAGCCACTTCTTCGCTGCTTCCTCATCTACTTTGAAGGTGCTGGGATCTGTATTGGGATCGTAGGTGCCGATCTCCTCGATGCATCTTCCATCACGTTTCTGACGGGAATCTGCAACTACGATACGATAGAAAGGTGCTTTCTTCTGTCCCATTCTTCTTAATCTGATTTTTACTGCCATGATTTACATTTCCTCCATTTTTTGATTTTCTTTTATACAAAGAAGCAGCTCCTGGAGCGTCCCAAGTACTTTTGTGTGAAACCGCCATCTGATAGTTAACTGCTGTAACAATTGCTGACCGGTGCAACCAAGTTCTTTAAGCCCCTGCGTCTTCTTGTTATCTTGTGTTATCTTATGTTATCTTGTATTATCTTATGCTGTTCATGTGAGCTTATGATGTGCATGAAGCCTTATGTTACTCATGCTGCTTTATGTTACTCATGTTAGCTTATAACGCTTCTTGCATGATGTCGCATTTTAATAATGATCATGTTTCTACAATCCGAAGGGGAGTTTGAATCCTCTGCCGAATCCTTTGCCTCCGCCGGCAAGGCCGGGCATCTGTTTCATGAGTTTACGGCTTTGTTCGAACTGCTTGACAAGGCGGTTGACCTCTGCAACTTCCACACCTGCGCCTCTGGCGATCCTGTTTTTACGGGATACATTGAGGATGGAGGGATTGCTGCGTTCCTGGGGAGTCATGGAAAGAATGATTGCTTTTGTACGGTTCATTGCCGATTCATCAATCATTCCTTCAAGCTCTTTCTGTTTGGCTGAAAGGCCGGGGATCATTCCCAGGATACTTCCAAGGCCGCCCATCTTATTCATCTGGTCCATGCTGGTGAGATAATCGTTAAAATCGAATTCCATCTTTTTTAACTTTTTCTGCATCTGCTGGGCCTGTTCTTTATCGACAGAAGCCTCAACCTTTTCGATCAGGCTCATTACATCGCCCATGCCAAGGATGCGGGATGCCATCCGGTCCGGATAGAAAGGTTCCAGATCGCTAAGCTTTTCGCCCATGCCCGCGTACAGGATCGGCTTGCCTGTCACTGCCTTGATCGAGAGGGCGGCACCGCCTCGGGTATCGCCATCCAGCTTGGTAAGGATCACGCCGTCTATACCAACTTTGTCGGTAAAGGTCTTTGCTACATTAACTGCGTCCTGACCGGTCATGGCATCGACTACCAGAAGGGTACAGTCCACATGCACAGCTGCCTTGATATCCTGCAGTTCCTGCATCATGTTTTCGTCAATATGAAGACGGCCGGCGGTATCGATGATCACGACGTTTTCCTGATGGGCTTTTGCATGCTCGATCGATGCCTTTGCGATGTCCACCGGACTCTGCTTATCTCCCATGGAGAAGACTTCGACGCCCTGTCTTTCACCGTTTACCTGCAGCTGCGTAATCGCTGCCGGTCTGTAAATGTCACAGGCTACGAGCAGAGGATGCCGGCCTTTGGATTTAAGCTGACCTGCCAGTTTTGCCGCTGTTGTGGTTTTACCTGCGCCCTGAAGACCTGCCATCATGACAACGGATATCTCGTTGCCTGCTCTTAATGGAAGCTCTGTCACCTCGCTGCCCATCAGGCTTACCAGTTCTTCATTGACAAGCTTTATAACCATCTGCCCAGGATTCAGGCCGCTCATCACATTCTGACCGACTGCTTTTTCTTCGACAGCTTTGGTAAACTGTTTGACGACTTTAAAGTTGACATCCGCTTCCAGAAGTGCCATCTTGACTTCTTTTAATGCGGCCTTGACGTCTGCCTCTGTCAGAAGACCTTTGCTGCGAAGCTTTTTAAATATGTTCTGTAGTTTATCGGTAAGGCTTTCAAAAGCCATGAATTACCTCCTGTATTAGCTGCAAATGAATGACAGTGATGAAAACTTTTTAAAGCTCCTTTAAAATATGATCCGTAAGGTCCATGATCTCGCTTTCGTTTTTCCGGACAGCCAGTTCATGAATGTGCTGAACATCGCTTCGGATATTCAGGAATTTTTCCACCAGATGAAGTTTAGCCTCGTAGCCTTCCAGAATCCCATTGCACCGGCGGATCATGTCATGTACTCCCTGCCGGCTGATTCCCAGATCCTGTGCCACTTCTGATAAAGAGTAATCCTCCAGAACAACACTTGAATAGACTTCCTTCTGGCGGTCCGTCAGCAGTTCTCCATAGAAATCAAACAAAAGTCCCTGTATAACAAACTTTTCCATTTCCATCACCTTCGGTATCATATACTAATAAAAAAGAACTGTCAAGTATTTTTTCTTGACAGTTCCAATTTATTGTTACTATTTACGGCTCCTTCAATGCATTCGGACATGCCGTGTATAGTGACAATTAATCAAAGATAAATGCCTTAATCCATGACCTGCCATGGAATCCAGGGTAAGGAATTTGTTATTCTGCCGGGTCATGAACTTCAGCGCAAAAAATCGTATTTTTTATAAAAATCCTTGATCTGGCTGCCTTTACTTTGATGTTCACAATTATTTGGACCATGATTCTGGCGCGTTGGATTCAGAAATGCCGAACCTCCTCCTGTGATCGTCCCCCCTCCCGGTAATAATTTAAAACAATTGCTCACGCGATTATTATACAGAAAGGATGAACAAATAACACAGTTTTCAGGACATTCATAAAAAAATACGATATATTATGAACTTGCTCCACTCAGCTTAAGAAGCTGGCATCATCAAAAATGCTCTTCTTTTGTGAACTTGCTCCACCCTGCTGAAGAAACTGGCATCACCAAAAATGCTCTTCTTCTGTGAACTTGCTCCACCCTGCTGAAGAAACTGGCATCACCAAAAATGCTCTTCTTTTGTGAAATTAGTCCGGCCAGTTAAAGAAGCTGGCGTCATCAAAGATACTCTTCTTTTTATCTTCTGCAGTGTCGGAGGAAGGACTCTGTGTGTTCTGGACGGTCTCTCCCGCCAGGATGGATTTTCCGTAAGACCCTGATGCCTCGCCATAATCGTCTGATCCACCATGATAACCTGATCCTTCTTCATAGTCTGACCCGCCATCATAGTCTGGCTCGATTTCATCGTCTGGTTCGATATCATCTTCCGGGTCTTCATCATAGGTCGTATCCGATCCGTCTTCTGTATCCCAGGAAGAATCCTCACCATCTGAAGGATGATGGCTTTCCTCTGTTTTTATTTTGTATTCAGAATCGTCCAGACGTTTTTCGTCAATGTCGAAGAGGGCATTGACAAATGCGTCTGCGTCGAATTTCTGCAGGTCGTCGATTTTTTCACCGACACCGATATATTTTACCGGAATATCCAGTTCTGACTGAATGGCCACGGCGATGCCGCCCTTGGCTGTGCCGTCCAGTTTGGTAAGGATGATTCCGTTGATGGTCGTCACTTCGGAAAACTGGCGTGCCTGAGCAAGGGCATTCTGGCCTGTCGTTCCATCGAGAACGACCAGCGTCTCCAGATAGGCTTCGGGATATTCTTTTTCCAGGATCCGATAGATCTTGCCAAGCTCCTGCATCAAGTTCTTTTTGTTGTGAAGCCGTCCCGCCGTATCGCAGATCAGTACGTCCGCATGGCGTGCCTTGGCCGCGGCAACTGCATCGTAGACAACGGATGCCGGGTCCGCTCCATCCTGCCCTCCGATGATCTCCACACCGGCACGGTTTGCCCAGAGGGTCAGCTGTTCTCCGGCTGCAGCGCGGAAGGTATCTGCTGCCGCCAGGATGACACGTTTTCCCTGGGCCTTCAGAAGGCCGGCCAGTTTACCGACGGAGGTGGTTTTTCCTACTCCGTTTACACCGATGACCAGAATGACCGATTTACGGTTTTCAAATTCATACTCCGTACTGTCCACATACATCTGCTCCTTGATGCTGTTGATCAGGAGCTGTTTGCACTCCATTGGACGGCGGATGTGTTCTTCTGCCACTTTTTCGCGAAGTTTTTCCAGAATCGAGGTCGTCGCGTTGATTCCGATGTCGCCCATGATCAGGATCTCTTCCAGTTCTTCGTAAAAATCCTCATCGATCACGTCGTAGCCTCGGAACAGGGAATCAAAACCTGCCACAATGTTGTCCCTGGTTTTTGTAAGGCCGCTGACCAGTCGTCTGAAAAAGCCTTTCTTTTCTTCTGCCACTTTAAAACTCCTCCTCCCCCGCACCCGTGTTCCTTCTGCACAGCGTCTATGCAATGAACGCCTTCCGTGTTTATGATTGCATTCCGCAATCTTTTTCAACTGCCGGTCAGCTCAGCTGGTTTTCTACCAGGTCCACGGATACAAGTGTTGAAACGCCTTTCTCCTGCATGGTTATTCCATAGAGGCGGTCGGCTGCCACCATGGTACCACGCCTGTGTGTTATAATAATAAACTGTGTGTTTTTTGTCAACTTCTGAAGATAAGACGCAAACCGTCCTACGTTGGAATCGTCCAGAGCCGCCTCGATCTCGTCCAGCAGACAGAAGGGCGAAGGCTTCAGGTTCTGGATGGCGAACAGAAGTGCGATGGCTGTAAGGGCTTTTTCACCACCCGACAGCTGCATCATGTTCTGGAGTTTTTTGCCCGGCGGCTGGGAGATGATCAGGATCCCGGCCTCGAGGATGTCTTCCTCTTCCTGCAGTTCCAGGGTTCCTTTTCCGCCGCCGAAGAGTTCTTTAAATGCCTTATCGAATTCGCGCTGTATATCCTGGAAGCGTTCAGCGAACTGACGCCTCATACCGTCGTCCAGATCCCGAATGATCTCGTTTAAGGTTTCTCTCGCTTTCTGGATGTCCTCATACTGGGTGGACATGAGAGTGTGCCTTTCCTTGATTTCTTTGTAGTCTTCGATGGCATTGACATTGACCGGTCCTAGGGCACGGATCTCCTCCTTGAGGGATGAGACCTGTTTCTTCATTTTTGCGCGGTCTGTATATTCTTCGTTCCGGTAAGAAAGGGCGCTGTTCGGCGTCATTTCGTATTCTTCCCAGATGTAATTGATCTGGGTCTCCAGGGCTTCTTCCAGTTTTTCTTTCTGAGATCTCAGCCTGTAGCACTCTCTGTCCAGCAGCGTGATCTGACTGGAAAGCTCATCCCGTTTTTCAAAGAATGCACGATGGCTCTTGTTGCGGTCTTCTTTGTCCTTCTGCAGCTGAGTGAGGGTCTGTTCTGCCTCTTCTTCCTGAAGGTCATATTCATGAATGGCGTTTTTCAGGCTGCCGATCTGGGTTTTTCGATTTTCGTTCTCCGAAAGAAGATCACTCTGGGACTGCTCCAGGTTCTCCTGTTCGGTGGTAAGGTTTGTAATGTCTCCCTCTATACGGGCGAGGTTTTCTTTTTGGAAGCCTTCTTTCTGCTCCAGCGATGCCAGATCGATCCGGAGGCTTTCCATCTCTTTCTGAAGAGCAGTTTCTTCCTGCCGGTATTCTTCCAGTTCTCTGGTGCGGGTATCAATATAGGTATTTAATTCCTCTTCGTCCTTTTTTGAGGCTTCCAGTTCCTGGTCGATCCGGTCATTGGAGGACTGGATCTCGGAAACCTTTTTGCGAATATCTTCCTGGTCTCTCCGGATCCGGTCATACTGTTCCCGGATCTCTTCAGCCCGGGCCTCCAGAAGGTCCAGGTTCATTTTGGCAGTATTCTGCGAAACATAGGCCGTGCGAAGCTTTTCCTGCAGATCTGCGATCGTATCACGCAGTACATTCCGGCGGCTTCTGTTGTCCGCGATGGATTTCTGCATGTCTTCCATATCTTTTTTCAGAATGGCAACACTGTCGGTCAGTTCTTCGATCTCCCGTTTCCTTCCCAGAAGGTTGCTGCTGTTTTTGAAGGCGCCGCCGGTCATGGATCCGCCCGGATTCAACAGTTCGCCCTCCAGGGTGACGATCCGGATAGTATGGTGATATTTTCTCCCGATGGCGATGGCGTTGTTGATGTTGTCGACCACCAGGATCCTGCCGAGAAGGTAAGAAAGGACACCGCTGTACATAGGATCTGCCTTGACAAGGTCGGATGCGATCCCGAGGGCGCCTTTTTCTTTCAGAGCATCCTTCTGGTTGAATTCGTTCCTGTTCTTCATGCTGCTCATGGGAAGGAACGTAGCGCGGCCGAACCTGTTCTGCTTCAGAAATTCGATCATCCGTTTGGCTGTCTCATCCGTGTCGGTTACGATGTTCTGAATGCTGCCGCCCAGGGCGGTTTCGATTGCTATTTCATATTTTTTTCCTACCTCGATCAGGTCAGCAACTACACCGTGAATGCCGGGGTTTTTGTCTTTCTGCTCCATGACACGGCGGATGGCATTGCCGAATCCATCGTAGCGTTCTGCCATGTTTCGAAGAGATTCCAGGCGGGACTCCTCGCGGTGGAAGGTTTTCTGGCCGATCTCCATCTGCTCGTTCTGGTTTTTGAGTGTTTCCTGCAGCGTATGAACTTCTTCGTCCAGGCGGCCGCACTCTGTATTCATGCCGTTGATCAGATCTGTCACCGCGTTATATTCCTGCCGGGCTTTCTGTTCATCCGCCTTCTGGGCGGCTTCCTCACTTTTTAAGGTAAGAATTCTTTT
>CACZPF010000185.1 GCA_902782975.1 uncultured Lachnospiraceae bacterium | reverse complement strand
CATTCAGGACGGAATTGTGCAATCAGGATGACGGAATTGTTATGGATAGAAAAAAGCAGGATTCTTATAATTTATCACGTAAACATTCATAGAGGATTTTTACACAATGGTTTTTATTCCTACACTTTTCTAGAATACTCTGGCGGTTGGCAGTGCGATGCCCAACGGTCAGCTGGCGATAATGTACGGTCGACCTTAGCCGTTCCAAATTTGTTACCAGCATTGAGCACTCCAGTCAAGGGCAACTAAGTTCGTGAAGCTATTGGAAGTATAAACTTAATGGTTGACGAATTCCCGGCGAACGATTATAATACTTTTCGTTGACAAAAGCGTTGATGGAGACGGCGTATAAGAATTCCGGCTGCCAGAGAGGAAGTTCACCGGCTGAGAGGCTTCCCGAAGGATCTTGTAAATGCATTTCGCTCCGGAGCTTCCTGTGGGAAAGAAATACCTGAAGGTTATGAACCGGGCTTTTCGAGTAGTGCAGGACGGCAGCCCCGTTACAGGCAATCGAGAGTCACTGCAGCCGTTCAATACGGCTTCTGCAGTGGAATATGGGTGGTATCGCGGAGTTTATGGCTTCGTCCCTGTTTTCAGGGACGAAGCCTTTATGTTTATATGCAGAGCCGTCGAAGGGTAAATAGCACTTGAAGGCAGTCGGCGGCTCGCGCCGCGGATGGTGAAGAAAGGTGCTTCCACATTCGAATACAGAGGAGAGTCATCCTTCTGCAAAGCGTATCGGACCTCCGCCTCCCCCGGGAACCAATTATCAACAGGAAGAAAGGAACAGCCATGTTAAAAGATCAGATCAAAGTACTGCAGGAGCAGATCGAACAGGAAAGGCAGTCCATTACCAGCAAGGAAGAACTGGGCGCCTTCTGGCAGAAGCATCTCGGCAAGGCAGGCAGCATTGCGGAGCTCATGAAGGGCATGAGAGATGTGCCGAAGGAAGAAAAGAAGACCATGGGACAGGTCCTTAACGAGTTTAAGGGCATGGTCAATGAACGTTACGAGGCCATGAAAAAAAGAGTGGACGAGCTGGAACTGGAAAAGAGAAACCAGGCAGAAGCCGTGGATATCACGATGCCGGCCAGGATCCGTCCCATGGGCGGCCTTCATCCCATTACCATCACGAGAAACGAGATGGTTAATGTATTTGCCGGAATGGGATTTGATGTATTTGAAGGACCGGAAACCGAGGATGACGACCACAACTTTACCCGCCTGAATGTGCAGAAGAACCATCCTGCCCGTGATATGCAGGATACTTTCTACCTTTCCCCTGACATGGAAAGCATCCTTCTTCGTACCCATACAAGTCCGGGACAGATCCGAGTCATGGATATGAAAAAGCCGCCCATCAAAGTACTGGTGCCCGGCAACGTTTTCCGTTCGGATTCCGATGCTACCCATTCTCCCATGTTCTCCCAGATGGAGGGCCTGGTCGTAGATAAAGGCATCACCCTCTGCGACCTGCAGGGCATGCTGGATCAGTTTGTAAAAGAGATGTTTGACGAGAATGTCCGGACCAGACTCCGTCCCAGCTACTTCCCCTTTACAGAGCCTTCGGTAGAGGTGGATGTCTCCTGCTTCGAGTGCGGCGGCAAGGGATGCAGCCTCTGCAAGCATACCGGCTGGATCGAGGTCCTCGGCGGAGGCGTGGTGCACAGGCAGGTTCTGGAAAACTGCGGCATCGATTCCTCTGTCTATTCCGGGTTCGCCTTCGGCATCGGCATCGAGCGGATCGCCATGCTGAAATACGGAATCAACAACATGAGTGTACTGTTTAAGAATGACTTAAGGGTCCTTAAGCAGTTCCAGTCATTATAAGAGAGGAGGAGAGCAAAATGAAAGTACCATTCAGCTGGTTAAAGGAATATGTAGATATAGACATGACTGCCCAGGAGCTGGAAAAAAAGCTGTTCTCCTGTGGTTTTGAAGTAGAAGAACTGATCGACCTCAGAGACGGGATGGACCGTGTTGTCGTTGGTATTGTGACGGAAGCTGTGAAGCAGGAAGGTACCCACCTTACCATCTGCAAGCTGGACTGCGGGGAATATGGAAAAGACATCCAGATCAGTACCGGCGCGGATAACATTTTTGTGGGCGCCCATGTGCCGGTAGCTCTGGATAATTCTGTTCTTCCCGGTGGATTTAAGATTAAGAAAAAAGCCCTGCAGGGCATCGAGTCCTATGGTATGCTCTGTTCCGGTGAAGAACTCAAGATCAATGACGATATCTATCCCGGCGCAGATGTGTACGGCATCCTGATCCTGCCGGAGGATACGGTCCCGGGCACGGACATCGGAGAAGTGGTAGGGATCAATGACTATATCTTTGATATTTCTGTTACGGCCAACCGTCCGGACTGCCAGTCGGTACTCGGCATTGCAAGAGAAGTGGCCGCCATTCTGAAAAAGCCGCTGAAGATGCCGGCCACCGATTATAAAGAAAGCGGGTATAAGCTGGAGGATTTCGGTATCCGTGTGGACGCTCCGGATCTCTGCCCGAGGTATCTTGGCCATTATGTGCGCAATATCACGCCGGGCGAATCACCCCGCTGGATGAAGAAACACCTGGCTCTGTGCGGCCTGCGTTCCATCAGCAATGTGGTGGATATTACCAACTACGTGATGCTGGAGATCGGCCAGCCGATGCATGCCTTTGATATGGATACACTTCAGGAGAAGCAGATCATCGTCCGTCGGGCAGCTGAAGGTGAAAAGATCCAGACACTGGATGAAAAGGAATTCACCCTGAATCCGAACAACCTGGTGATCTGTGACGGCAATCGTCCTGTGGCTCTGGCCGGCATCATGGGCGGTCTGAACAGCGAGATCACCGGCAGCACCACACAGCTTCTTTTTGAAGCCGCGAAGTTTGTCCGCGACAGCGTACGTAAAACAGCCAGAAGCCTTGGCCAGAATACAGATTCCTCCAGCCATTTTGAAAAAGGTATTTCGGAGTATACCGTAGAACTCGGCATGAAGAGAGCCCTGCATCTGATCGAAGAACTGGGCTGCGGCGAGATCACATCCACTTCCTTCGACTGTGATGCGGGTGAATCCAAGGAAGGAAAGCATTTTACAGCAACGCTTTCCGGTATCAACAAAATCCTGGGCATTGAAGTTCCGGAGGATGCGGTTATGGATATCCTCGGAAGTCTGGGGTTTGAAGTCAGAAAGGATGGAGACACCCTTGAGGTAACCGCTCCCCGCTACCGCGAGGATATCGAGATCGGCGAACCGGATCTTGCAGAAGAAGTGATCCGCGAATACGGCTATGACAACCTTGTTCCCACCTTCCTGGACAGTGCTATGGTCACCAGCGGCGGGCTGAAGCCGGACCAGAAGAGAAGAGCCCGCATGAAGCAGATCATGGTAGGCGACGGATATTTCGAGGTATCCAATCTTGCCATGTACTCCGATGAGGAGCTGAACCGTCTGCATATCAAAGAGGATGCGCCGGAACGAAACGTGGCCCGGATCCAGAATCCGATCACGGAGAAGCTGACCATCATGCGCACCACGCTGGCGCCCTGCCTCCTGAATGTGGTGGTGGACAATCTTAAGATGGGAACCCAGGCAGGCCGGATCTTTGAGATGGCCAACGTGTATTTCCCGAAGCAGGTTCCGGTTACCGAAAGCCTGACGGAGATCCGTCATCTTGGATTTGCCGCCTTTGGAAATGAAGAGGATTTCTTCACCTTCAAAGGAACGGCCGAACTGATCGCCGAATCTCTGGATATTCACTTTGATTATGAGAGATGCCAGGATGTTCCTTACCTTCATCCGGGAATCGCCGCCTATGTGATGGTGAACGGAGAGAAGATCGGAACCATCGGAAAACTGGCCAATGATGTAACCGCTGAGCTGGACCTTCCGAAGGACAGCAAAGATAATCTGAAAATCTATCTGGGCGAGCTGGATTATGATAAATTAATGCAGTTTGTGAAAAAAGATTTCAAATTTGAAAATCTTCCGGAGTTCCCGGAGGTCACCCGTGACCTCGCGCTGGTGGCAGATGAGCAGATCACCTGCGGTCAGATCGAAAAAGAGATCCGCCACGCCTCTCCTGCAGTCACGGATGTCAGACTTTTCGATATTTACCGTGATCCCGTCCGGATCGGCATCGGCAAAAAGAATATGGCCTTCCGTATTACTTTCCTGGACCGCAGAAAAGCATTGTCGCCGGAGGACATCAACAGCTTTGTAAAGAAGATTCTTGGAAATCTGAAATAAAAATATGGTATTGAGATGCGTTGATGAAAAATTTTTCGATATTTGAAATATGAAACGGCTTCTTAATTTGGAAAAAATTTTTTAACTTGTCCTTGACGAATGAGGGCCTCCCCCTTATAATAATATCATCACATGAACGGATATTATGTAAGGAGGAGGCTTTTTTATGGCGATAAAAAAAGATATCGGTAACATACACAAAGAGTTAGAGAACAGAGCCGAAAAGTTGACAGCTTCCAGTATGGAGATGCAGGAGGCCATCAACCGGACTCTTGCCGCAAACGTTGAATACATCAAAACAGCCTTTCAGATAAATCAGATCGAACTGGCCAGATATATCGGATGTGCGTCTTCCATGCTGACCAGACTTAAAGTATCCGACAACAATCCCAGTCTTTTCCCCCTGTTATACAAACTCAGCAAGCTTTTTGATTATACGATCGACGAACTTCTTTTTACGGATCTTATGGCTGTCAGCAGCCTGAAGGAGAATCAGGACGACCTCCCGGAGGCGAGAAGGCTTAACCTCAAAGGCCTTTATCAGATCTATTATTATGATACTTCATCCTTTAAAGGCAGAGAATACAAGGATACGGCGGATGCGCTGAAGAGCGGGCTTCTTCTTTGTTGTTCCGACCTGAGAAACCGCAGCCATATCCGCTGCGCCGCGATCTTCAACATGAAAAAGGATGAGGCGGATGCTCTTTATAAAGAAGTAAAGATGCAGTCCGGCGAGGACAATACCTGGAATTATCTTACCTCCCGCATGGGCCGCCAGATCTACTACGGCGACCTGGAAAACTCAGAAAAAAATATCTTCATTTCCCTTCGCTACAAAGGAACCTGGGACAAGGTTCAGATGATCTTTCATTATCCCCAGAGCAATTCCAGTCAGTATATCGGTGGTCTTGGCAGTATGGTATCTGTCTCCAAGGGCAGGATGTCTTCACCCTGCGTACAGTATGTGGCCCTCTCTCTTTCCAGCCTGAATGTGGCCAGTGAAGAGATCGGGATGCACCTTTTAATGCATTATCCCAATTTTAAGACTTACGAAGGCACCGAGGATGTGGCTGATATGGTCATTAAACTGTATCAGAAAGATACAGGGGATGAGATCGGTGAGGCAGATAAAAAACAGCTTCTGCGTCTCCATATTGACGAGATCGTCAATTCGATGGTGGAAAAAAACCTGTTTCGTTCGGTCATTGTATCCGACAGAGATGATGACGATTTTTATCATTACCTTAAAAGAGTTCGTATGGGATGACATCCCGGAAGGGAGGAAGTTACAGGATGAAAGATATGAATATTACCGGAGGCCTTGTAATACTTGACGATCCGGCTCCGACAGAGCCCGGGGCAGTGCCCCGGACGGAGCCTGAAACACCTGCGTCTGAAACACCTGTGCCTGAAACGCCTGTGCCTGAAACGTCTGCGTCTGAAACACCTGTGCCTGCAGCGCCTGCACCTGAAACATCTGCATCTGAAACGCCTGCACCACCGAAGCCTGACTCTAAAAAACCGGAAACCCTGCCCACCCGGGCTGAGCGCCTCGAAGCGGAACGGCAGTTCAACGATGTCCTGGAAGAGATGAGAAAGCATGGCGCTCCAAAGACGAGCCTGCTGGAGAGCGCTTTCGCGTTTGCCTTTGCAAAGCATGGGGGTCAGCGCAGATCGACAGGTGAACTCTATATCACGCATCCGATCGCAGTTGCCCGCATCCTCGCGGAAGGAGGGCACGACAGCGACGTGATCGCCGCGGCGCTTCTTCACGATGTCGTGGAGGACTGCGGCGTCACCATAGAAGAACTGGAAGAGAAATTCGGTCCTGCCGTGGCGGAGATGGTGGACACCGTCACAAAAGTGAATGACTATATCGAAAAAAACAAAGGTACCCAGAAAAGGGACATGGATGTGCTTTCGGATCAGAAGTTCCTTTCCCATCTGGCTTCCGGCCATAACCGGAACGGCGTATTTATAAAATGCGCCGACCGGATCCACAATCTTACGACCATCGATTCCTTCCCGGAGGATCAGAAAAGGGCCAAGGCAGAGCATACGCGCAGCGTGATCATTCCTGCGGCGCAGCATCTGGGTGCCTGCAGACTGGCCCAGATCCTCGGTTCCCTCTGTCTTAAGATCGAAAACCGGCCCATGTACGATGCGATCCTCGAGGGCTACCGGGATATGCGCCTTAAAAACCATGATACACTGGAAAGAAAAGGCGGCCTGATCGATACCGTAAAGCAGATGGTGATAGAAGATGCAGTTCTTGGCCAGTATATTTACGGTTTTGATTTTTCGGAAAGATATGCGGACGATATCTTAAAGGAGATCAACGACAAACTGGTGGACGGGGATGTCCGGAGCCTTATGACGAAAAAGAATGTCCCTGTTTTCGATGTGTATTTCAGCACAAGACAAACCTGTCCGGAAAAACCGGAGACCGTGTTCTTCCAGTATTATGAGAGGCTTCACCGGTCTTCCTACCGGTTTACGATTTTCAAGCTGGAAAAGGATCCCGAAACCGGCATCGTCTTTTATAAGATGAAGGACCGGTACGATAATATCTACCGTCTCTATATTCAGTCAGAAGAAGAGCATCTGAAATTTATGCACGGAAGGATCCTGCAGGGTGAGCCGAAACCTGCAGAGGAGCAGGATACGGACGAGATCGGCTGCAGGAAGATCACCGTCTATAAAAAAGATAATACCCCGGCACGGATCCGCGAAGGAGCTTCCGTGCTGGACTTTGCCTTTTTGCTCAACCCAAACATCGGGATCTGCGCAAAATACGCCTTTTTAAATGACAGTCATTCCAGGATACAGATCCACCAGCGGCTGAGACCGGGAGACAAGGTAGAGATCATTTCGGACCATTTTAAGGATGACCCGGCATCTGACATTCCTCATGCGACAGTGCGCTGGTTTGAATACCTCAGAACCCCGGAGGCTGTCAGGTCTCTGACAAGATGGCTTGAAAAGAACCTGGAATCCGGAGCTACCAGAATGATCGTTTTCAATGAACAAAAAGCATATGAGATCCCCATGGCTTCCACGGTGCTGGATTTCGCCTTTGTTCTGGGAGATGAGGTCGGGCTTCATTTAAAACGGGCCTACATCAACAAGAGCGATGAACCTGCGGACTTTGGGAGGATCCTCCGGTACGGCGACAACGTGCGGCTGGAATATGACCGGGAGGATGCGCATACGCCGGTCTTTGGCTGGCTGAATCTGGTCCGGACCCGGTATGCAAGAGAAAAACTGATCCAGTATTTTGACAGGCTTTACAATCAGACAGAATCCGGCCGGGGAATGTGAAAGGAGCAGCAGCGATGAAAAAACGTATGCTTAAAAAACAGAAAGGGACCATAAAAGCATCCCTCCGGCCTGTGGAACATAAGCTGGAAAATATTCAGCAGACAGCTGACGAGACGGGAAGGATCCTGGAGAAATACAGGGGGACCCAGGATCTGTTCTACACGGAATACCGTGATCTGAAGGCACATTCGGAAAAACGGTATCTGAACGGCATGATCCGGATGAGGGATAACACGCTGCGGGATATGGAATATCTGAGCACTGCCAAAGAAAAAGATGATTCCGTAAATCTGGCCATCCAGTATCTTGGCTACCGACTCCAGGAAATGGAAGCATTCCTGGAGGATAACGGCGTGGAGATCATCACGGCACAACCGGGAGATTCATTTGACCCTGTCCGCCATAAGGTCATTGAGGCTGAGGTGACGGACCGGGAAGAGGAAAATGAAAAGATTCGGAAGGTTTATACAGAAGGTTACCTGTACATGGATAAAGTGCTGAAAAAAATCAATGTTAAGGTAAGCCGTTACGAAAGGAAGCCTTATGGAGAAGAAGGATAAGACGATTTACCGGACGGAGGCTGAAGGCGCTGTGACCGTTGTCGGGATCGATCTGGGCACGACCAATACGCTGATCAGCCTGTATGATGAGACCACGGGCAGAGCTTCCTGTATAGAAAACAGCACAGGCAGCTGCCTGACGCCGTCGGTCATCCGGTTTGACGAAAAGAAATCAGAAAATGGGACAGAATATTATTACGTGGTGGGCAAGGAGGCCAGGGAGAGTGCGGACATCTATCCGGACCGTACAGCCATGCTGTTTAAACGGCAGATGGGCCGGACCCGGGACTTTAAGAAAATTTACGGAACCAGTTATTCTCCCCAGATGCTCTCCGCCATGGTGCTGAAAAGTGTTCTGAGGGATGCAGAGGAGGAACTCGGCGCGCCTGTCACCCATGCCGTGGTCACAGTGCCGGCGGATTTTGACGATGCAGGCCGCAAGGCGACGCTGGAAGCCGCGCGGGCTGCCGGCCTTGAGGAAAGGAATGTTGACATTATCGACGAACCGGCCGCCTCTCTGTTTGACTGTGAACGGCTGCTGAATCTGGAGGGGAAGACCGTTCTGGTATTCGACCTGGGCGGCGGAACACTGGATCTGATGGCAGCTGAAATAACGGAGGATTCCATCAACGAGGCAGCCAACCGCGGGGATGTGCATCTGGGCGGCAGCGACTGGGACTATGCCCTGGGCTGCCATATCCTGAATACGTACCTGAAGGGAAAAGAATTCAACACGGAGGACAGGCAGAAATTCTGGCTCTCTGTGGAACAGCTGAAAAGGAATCTCTCGTCTTTAAAAGAAGCAGACATGTATGTCCATACGAAAGCCGGGGAAGAGAAGATCCACATTACAAGGGAGGAGTTTGAAAATGTAACGCAGCATCTCCTGAAAAGGGTGAAAAGTGTTCTGGAAGATCTGATGACGGATCTGTACGAAAAAGGCATCGGAAGCGTGGACGAAGTTCTGCTTGTCGGCGGGGCTGCGCGTATGCCCCAGATCCGGACACTTCTGGCGGAATTCTTTCCCTACAGCCGCATGGGATCAGGGGACGCAGACCGGGCCGTAGCCAACGGAGCGGCCATCTATGGCTGGATCAAATATAATGGTCAGAAGCCAGGCAGCAGAAATACCGATAAACTCTATGAAGTGCGAAAGATGTTCACCCCGAGAGTCCTGAACCGGATCAGCTCCCGCAGCTATGGGCTGGCCGCCCTGATCGGGGACGACGGGGAGGAAAAAATCTATCATTTCATATTGAAAGGGGACGGGGTGCCGGTCTCTGTGACGAAGGAACTCTACACGGCCTACAGCAATCAGCGGATTGTCAATATCCGTATTTACGAGACCACCTTATTTGAAAGGTATGTGGATCCGGATGAAAAATGGCTGCTGGGGACCTGCACACTGTCGATCGACAAGGACCTTCCGGAGCATTCCCCCATCCTGATACGTTTTACCATTCGGGAGGACGGCCGCCTGCAGGTGGAGGCAAAAGAGAAAAAGGGCGGAAACCGGATCCAGGTGGAGCTGGAATCCAGAGCACTTTTAAACGAAGAGGCTGTCGAGCGGGAAAAAAGACGGCTGGATAAGCTTGTCATGCTGTAAAGGCGGGAAGGGCAGGTGACAGTATGGAACGATTTATATGTGAAGTCATCGGGATCGACCTTGGGACGACGAATACAGTGGTAAGCTATTACGACGAAGTGGCCAGAGATGGTGCGTGCTGCCCGGATTTTGAAGGGACAAACCTTACGCCCAGTGCGGTTTTTTTCGAAAGATCCCAGGAAGATGAGGACGGATGGAGCCATGTAGTGGGAAAAGTGGCAAAGGAGATAGCGATCCTGCATCCGGACAGGACGGCGACCCGCTTTAAGAGGCTGATGGGCAGGACGACCGAGGCGATCACCCTGGAGAACAGGACCTTTTCGCCACAGGAGCTTTCGGCTTTTATGCTGGAGAGAGCGGTGGAAAATGCAGAATCGGCCCTGGACCGGAAGATCAGGAACGTTGTGATCACCGTGCCTGCTTATTTTGGAGATCTTCAGAGAAAAGCGACGCTGGAAGCAGGGAAGCTGGCCGGCCTCAATGTCATAGATATCCTGGACGAACCCATTGCGGCCCTGGTCCACTGTACGACCCTGTCCGATCTTACCGACAAAGTAGTACTGGTCATTGATCTGGGAGGAGGCACGCTGGACCTGATCGCGGCAAGAGTGACGCAGGACTGCATCCAGGAGCTGGAGATCGACGGGGACATCGGACTGGGTGGCAGCGACTGGGATGATGCGCTCACAAAATACGTGCGGGAGACTTTTCTATCCGGAAGAAGCCTGCGGGTGGACGACGAGCAGCAGCTCTGCCTGGATGTGGAATTTGCCAAAAAAGTCCTGTCGAATGAGAAGAAAAACAATGCCCGTTTTGTCGTGCGCAGTATGGACGGTCCGGTGGAAGTCCGGATCACGAGAGAGGAATTTGACCGCTGTACCCGCTTCCTGCGCGATAAAACAGAGACTGTTATCCGGAGAGTCAAAGACAATCTGGAGAAAAAGGGGATCGAAAAGATCGACAAGATCATTCTGGTGGGCGGTGCTACCCGGATGCTCCAGATCCGTGAACTGATCCGGGAGATCTGGCCTGATCTTGAGGATCCGGATATCATCCGGCGAAATGTGGACGAAGCAGTTGCCTGCGGGGCCGCCTCTTACGCCAGGATGAAGGCAGCAGAAATTGCCAGGAAGGAAATAGAAGCTGGAAAAGCCGGAACCGGGGATCCGTTTATTATCCTGGAAGATGAAGAGCGCTGGCAGAAATTTAAAGAGACCATTCAGCACGAAGAAATCGAAAAGGTGCGCTCTGTCGTCAGACCGGTGCAGCGCATCAGCTCCAGAAGTTATGGCCTGGGTGTTACCGTGGAAGATGCCGGCGGCAGCACGCAGAAGATCTATAACCTGATCTTCCGGGGGGAACCGCTCCCGGCGGAAAAACTGGGAACCAGGTTCGGCCTTTCCGAAGACAATATGAAAAGAGTGGCTCTCCGGGTATATGAAAATTTTTCGGACGAACATTACCTGGAGCAGGACGAAACCCTTCTGATCGGGGAGTGTGTTCTTCCCATCAGTCAGCAGCTGCCAAAAGGAGCAGTCATAGAGGTATCCTTCCGGCTGCAGGAGGACGGTACCCTCTATGTTTACGGGACCGAACCCACCGGAAATACCAGGATCGAAATGACCCTTCACTCCAGGGCCCTGCTTGGCAATGAGGAAGTCGAATTTTAAAATATAATTGTAAATCTATAAAAACCGCATTTCAAAATCGGATCTCGTTTTCCGTGATGCGGACCTGCCATTTAAGTACAGCCTGATACAATAGAAGCATACCGTAGGAGCGGTATGCTTTTATTTTCCACGAGACTGCTTATAAAGAGAAGAGAGGATCGGATACATGGGTGGTACGAATAAGAAAAACAAGGGTTACACGGATAACAGAGCCGACAGGTTTTTTCCCAGGATCGTCGGGATCGACGCAGGCACTACGAACTGCCTGATCGCCTACCCGGATAACATTACCAAAAGAGGAGAATGTATCCGCAACGAGGACGGGTTTGAAACGACCCCTTCCGTGGTCTGCATCCGTCCGGACGCAGAGATCGATATCGGCAGGACTGCGAAAGGAGAGGCACTTCTGTATCCGGACAGAACAAAAGCGCTGTACAAAAGGGAGATCGGGCATCAGAAGGTTTCCCTTACGGTCGATCACATAGACTATTCTCCCCAGCAGATGACAGCTCTCGTCCTTGGCAGACTGAAAAAGGACGCCGAGGAAGAGCTTAGAGAGGAAGTCCTGGATGCGGTGATCACGGTACCTGCCTATTTCGACAGCAACCAGCGAAAGGCAACCGAGGAAGCCGGACGCATGGCCGGTTACAATGTCCGGGATATCCTCGACGAGCCGGTAGCTGTTGTCTACAACGCAGATTCTCTGGACGCTCTCCAGGGCTACAATCTGGTCGTGGATGTAGGAGGCGGAACCTCGGATCTGGTGGTCGTCCATGTGACAGAAAACACCATCGAGGAAAAGCTGATCGACGGAGACACCAGGCTTGGAGGAAGCGACTGGGACAGAAGCTTTGTCGAGTTCATAAAGAGAGACAAGCTTTGCGGAAAGATCCTGGACAAAGAAGGGGAAGGCGAGCTTGCCATAAATGCCGAAGAAGCCAAGAAGAAGCTTTCTGAAAAAGAAGAAACCTGGTTTACGGTAAACACCCTTTCCGGGAGAGAAAAGGTGACTGTCACAAGAGATGAATTTGAAGCATGTACTCTGGAATGGCTTCTGAAGCTGAGAGACATCGTCAACCGCGTCGACGAAACGATGAAAGCCAGAGGTATACCCGGGCTGAACAGCGTGATCCTGGCCGGCGGGAGCACAAGAATGCCCCAGATCATGCGGATGATCGAAGGATGCTTTCCGGGGATCCGCGTGATCGCGAGAGACCTGGATACGGCGGTGGCAAAAGGAGCCGCCATGTATGCAAAGGATCTGGTCCTTAACAACAGCCGGAAGCTTATCCGGGATTTTGAAGAAGAAACCAGGAAGCTGATCCGTGTCAGCAGCCGGACCTATGGTGTGGCGGCTTACGTGGACGAAGAGCGCAAGGTCTGCAACATCCTGTACCGGAACGAGACCCTCCCCATTCCGGAAAAAGAAGACATCTTCTATACCCGGTACGTCAATCAGAAAGAAGTGGCGATCGATGTTTATGAATCCCGGCTGGATGATCCTTTTGCAGAAGTCGCGGATTGTGTGCAGGTCGGGAACTGCAGGCTGAAGATCTGCGGAGATCTTCCCAAGGGAAGTCCTCTTACCATCAGCCTTGCCCTGGAAGAGGACGGAACACTGCTGGTCAGAGGGCGGGAACTGACCGGACAGACAGAGGTAACGGCAGTCATGCAGACCAAAGCGCTTCTGGACGAAAATGAATTTGAGATCCAGAAAAATGTGGTCGAAGGACTGCTCCTGGTTCTGTAGGCGCGTCAACAGGGAGGCCAGCCGGTCGCTGTACATAATAAAAAAAACTTCCTTTATTGATAAGTAACTACGTTTTTTGTATGGGCACATTTAGCGGAAGGTGGGATCATATGACAAAATACCCTGTAATGAGCAACTATCTGATCTTTACATCTGCGGGGGAAGGGCAGGTCCTCATAAGAGATGCCGTGCTGGAGACAGAGGAGGTCGTTCCCGCAGAGGCTGCGAGGTTTCTGAAAAGGCTGGATGGAAAAACCGATCCCATGAAAATCTATCCGAAACTGGGAAGAAAAACCACAAAGGAACTGATGGACTGGTTTTCCGAAAATGAGATGGTGACCTATGGGGAACGTTTTATGGGGATCGGCTTCCTGTCTTTTCTGGTCACGCTGGTCCGTCCTCGTTTCAGAAAGGGAGCCAGGGCTGTGGCAGCGGTGTTGAACCAGATTCTGATGATCTCGTTTCTGCCGGTCCTCATCGGCGGGATCTGGTGCTGGCACCGGTATGCCGTCTGGCATGTATCGACCCTGGAGATGTTCTGGCTGTTTGAATATCTGATCGCGCTGGCCATCGGCATGCCTCTTCATGAACTGGCGCACGGATGTGCCGCGCTCGCATATGGCGGTCATGTGCTCGAGTTCGGTTTTATGTGGAAGATTGTCATGCCGGGCGCCTATGTTCTGACCGACGATAAACACATCCGTTCGCCCCTTAAAAAGGCTCAGATCTATGCGGCAGGCATCGAAATGAACCTGCTGCTGGGCGGCCTGTTTCTGATCCTGGGGGTTGCATTTCCATATTATATGTTTGTCTGTTTGATGATCGCGATCATCAATATCGTCCTTGGCATAGTGAATGCTTCTTTGATCGAAGGGCTGGATGGCTGCAGGATTCTGGAACAGGTGCTTGGAATCCCGGATCTTGTCGAGAAGGCAAAAAGCATCGTATTCAGCAGGCGCAGGAAAAACAGGCTGAAAAAACAGGGCATTTCAGGCCGTATGGCCATTGCCGCCTGTTATATTGTGACAGTTTTTCAGCTTGCATACCCGATCTTCCTGGCATCCATGCTTTTAGGATGGTTTGCAATATAAGGCGTCCCTGCGGTCACAGGAGGAGGACTGAAAATGGCAGAAAATGACAGAAGAAAAATGAAATACCAGAAGCTGATCATGGGGACGCAGATCGGAATACCGTTCTCCATCTCATTGACGGCGGCAGTCAAAGGATCTCTCTGGTGGACGATCCTGGCTGTAGTAATGATCTTTGTGCTGGCAGGCCTGCTTCCGGTCTGCCGGAAAAGAGCCGGCCTGTGGATCCTCGTGATGACCTCCATCGTCATGGTCCCGGTAAACATCCGGGCAGGGTTTCTGGTATCTGATTACATATTCGGAGAAGCAGGAATCAATGCCTTCCTTACATTTATCCAGTTAAGCTTTGTATTTGAAAGCATCGAGATCATTCTGTTTGTCCTGCTTGGAACGCTCCTGTTTGACAGGGGAAAGCTGAAGGGGAAAACCTGATGAACAGCAGAAGTATCTCAGATTATTCTTAAGAAACAGAGGAGTGAATAGATGATCGCAGCTTTGCAGAATTTTAAACCGATTCCGCTTGATATGGATGATCTGGTCATCGGCCTTGCGGATGAAGAGCTGGCCCCGGGGCAGGCAGAAGATCCCGGGAGAAAGAAGATCAGTGCCAAGGATGCTTTTTATATGTCTGTCAACCAGCTGGGCAGGGTGGATCTTGCCTATATGGAAGAAACATCGGGCCTTACACCGCTTCAGCTGGACCGTGAATTACGCGGAAAGCTCTACTGGGAAGACCCGGATACTGGAGACCTTCTCACCCGTCAGCAGATGGGACGCGGAAATATCCGCAAAAAGCTTGCGGATCTGAAAGCGCGCTTTGGAGAAAACGGACGTTTCCATGAGAATATCGATCTTCTGACAGAACTCCTGCCGGCAAGACCGGATATGGACGAGATCGATTTTTCGCCGGCTGCTTCCTGGATCCCGCATTATTATCTTAAAATATTCATACGGGATCTTCTGAACATGGTGACGGAACCCCAGATCGAATTTGACCAGCTGCACAGGAAGTGCAGCATCAGAGGGGGACTCATCCTGGATGATTTTAATAATACCAGCCGTTATGGGACCCCAAGGATCAGTGGTGTCAAGATCTTTGAACATACGATAAACGGTACGGAAATTGAAGTGCGGGATCCGGTGGACAAACCGGAATACAGTTCAGCGGGAAAAAGCCAGGCCGTCTCCGGCACGAAGACGGTATATGTCCTGAATGAGGGGGAGACCCTCCTGGCCCGTGAAAAGCAGAAAGACCAGATCAAAGCCTTCCGCGAGTGGGTCGCCGCCCATCCGAAGATCCAGGAACGCCTTTACGAAGTATACTGTGACACTTACGGTTATGCGATCTGCCGATATGACGGTTCCCATCAGGATCTTCCGGACCTGAACCCGGAGGTGAAGCTCCAGGAGCATCAGAAAGGACCGGTGGAACGGATCAAGGCTTCCGGGCAGAATGTGCTGCTGGCCGGGGATGTCGGCGAAGGTAAAACCTTTGAATATACAGCCGGCGTCCATGAGCTGCTGCGGATCGGCGCGGTAAAGAAGGCATTAATTACCGTCCCGGGGCAGGTACTGTCGGAATCTTTATCTGTCTGGCATCTGATGTATCCCGAAGAAGAGGTCCTGGCTGTCACACCGGAAACCTTCCGCCCTGCGGTACGTAAGGAGACCCTGCGTAAAATCTGTAAAGCCGAAACCCGGATCGTTTTTATGGCTCACAGCACCTTCGATATGCTGACCATGTCAAGAGATTACTACCTCAGCCGCAAGTTGAAAGAAATCCATCAGGCCGGTGCGGCACTTAAGGCGGCCCGGCTGCCCTCGACTGCCGGAAGGATGAAAAGTGCTCTCGCAAGACTCCAGAAAGAATATAAAAAACTGCTGGAGACCTTAAAAGAGACAGAAACAGCCTGCTTTGAATCCCTTGGATTTGACTGTCTGGTGGTGGACGAGGCACATAATTACCGCTACATCACCCTGCCCTATCGTCTGGGCGGCGTTTCCGGCTGTGCAAGGAAGGGCAGCAAAAAATCGGACGAACTGATGGAAAAGGCTCATTTTATCGAGAAAAAGGGCGGCCGTGTGATCTTTGCGACAGCGACGCCTATCACGAATTCTCTGGCGGACCTTTACGTGATGATGAAATACCTCCAGCCGGAGGAGATGGAAATGCTCAGGATATCCGGCTTTGCGGAATGGGTCAATACCTTCTGCGACCAGAATACAAATTTTGAAGTGGACATGATGATCGACGGGCGGTTTAAGACCCGCTTCAGCCAGTTTCACAATCTGCCGGAGCTGATGGCGCTGTTCTCCAATGTGTGCGAGTTCAGCCGTGGCGATATAAAGGACATGGACCTTCCGGATTTTGGCAGGCGGGAGTCGGTGATCGTTCCACGTCTTCAGATCCAGAAAGAATTCTTTGATGAAATGCGCCGGAGGAACGAAGCCATTCATCTGGGTGAGGTTTCCAGCAAGGAAGACAATGGCCTTAAGCTGACCATGGAAGGCCGTATGTGCAGCACGCATCCGGGACTTGTGATGCCGGAGGCGCAGTACATGACGCTGGAATGTAAGCCCATGGTATGTGCCGGAAAGGTATACGATCTTTACAGGGAATATCCCGGGACGACCCAGCTGATCTTCTGCGATTTCGGCACGCCCAAGGACACGTTTAACATCTATGACGAGATGAAATTCCATCTGATGCGGCTCGGGATTCCGGAAAGGGAGATCGCCTATATCCACGAAGCAGCGACAGAAGCCCGGCGGGACAAGCTGTTTAAAGCCTTTAATGACGGAGAGATCCGGGTGCTCCTCGGCTCGACAGGCAAGCTGGGAACAGGTGTGAATGTACAGAAAAGATGCATTGCTGTTCATCATCTGGATGTATGCTGGAAGCCATCCGACATTCGCCAGAGAAGAGGCCGGATGCTCCGCCAGGGCAACCGGAACAGACGTGTGTATGAATTCTGCTACTGCACGGAGAAATCCTTTGACGCTTATCTCTGGCAGATCCTGGAGAATAAGCAGCGTTTTATCGATTCCTTTCTGGACGGGACATTAAGTATTCACCACCGGAAGGAACGGGATGTGTCAGATACGGTCCTGACCTACAGCGAGATCAAAGCGCTGACCATCGGCAATCCTCTGGTCAAAAAGAGGGTGGAAACTGCCAATCTTCTGGAACGCACTAATATGGCCCGCCGCGAGAAACAGAAGGAGCTGGACCGGTTCGAGAACCTTCTGCTGGAAACACCGATAGAACTGGAAAAGAAGAGGCATCTCCTGACCGTTCTGAAAAAGGCGGACGCATTTTATCAGAAGAATAAACAGACCGTTCCCCAGGAGGAGCGGGAGACCTTCGGAAAAGAACTGCTCCTGGCGCTTTCCGGGAATGCCGGTACATCGCGGGAACAGGTTTTTGACTGGTATCAGGGATTTGACGTGGTACTGCCGGACAACATGGAGGCAGAGCATCCTTATGTTCTGCTCAGATGTCCGGAGGGCGGAACCTTCCGGGCAGGAATGAAGACAGACAGGCCTCTTGGCTGCTGCATGCGTCTTGACCATGTGCTGGAGGGACTCTCATCCAGAGCAGAGCAGACAGAAACCGCCTGCCGCGTACTGGAAGATCAGATGAAACAGGCAAGAGAAGAACTGGATAAAGGAAACATCTATGAATCCCGCATCGTCCAGCTGCAGAAAGAGCTGGATGCACTGGACGAACAGATTACGGGAAACCAGTAAGAAGTGAAATCTGACAGAGTGAAATCTGATAAGAAGTGAAATCTGATAAAAAGAGAAATCTGATAAGGAGAAAACTGTCTATGGCTGAAATGGTCGATGTTCTGGAACTGAATATCCCTTCGGTTAGTGTAGGGGCGTTTGTTAAAGAAACCGTGGAGTACTGCGAAGCCGTGATCCGCACAGGAGCTTTGATGAATACAGTGGATCCCCGGTTCCTCTGGGGACCTGCCGGTGTAGGAAAATCGGCCGCCCTTCAGCAGATCCGGCAGGAACTGGCTCTGAAAACGGGAAAAACCGTGATCCTAAGGGACATCCGGGTCATGCTGCGGGCGCTTACCGATTTTATGGGGGTACCCTTTCCGGACAGGGAAAGGCATATCACAGAATGGCTTCCCCCGGAAGAATTTCTGTTCGACGACAGTGAGGATGTAATCAACATCCTGTTTCTGGACGAACTTTCGTCCGCTCCGCGGCAGGTGCAGGCGGCGGCTTACCAGATCGTTTACGACCGTGCCATCGGCACCGTGACATTCCCGTCTAATCTGTTGATCATGGGGGCCGGAAACCGGCTGAATGATAAGGGAGTCTCTTACGAGATGCCCCTGCCCCTTGCCAATCGATTCAAACATTATAATATTACGGCAGATATCGTCTCGTGGCAGGAATGGGCAAAAAAAACGGGCGTACATCCCCTTGTCACAGGTTATCTTGCCGACCATCCGGAAAAACTTCTCCGGAATACCAGAGATCTGAAAAAGGGAGAGCTTGCCTATCCTTCCCCCAGAACCTGGGAATTTGTTTCGAGGGATATGCACCTTCTGTATTCAGGCAGCGGCGCATTCCCAGACAGTCTTCACAACAATATCTGTTCTTCCATCGGCCTTCCCGAAGGGCTGGAATTTGAGGCCTGGTGCAGGACAAATGGAGATATCCCCGTCCTTGCGGATATCCTGGCAGGAAGATGCCGCATTCTTCCCAAAAAGCAGGATGTGGCCTGGGCCGCCATCCGGACAATTCTTGCATACCTGGACAAAGTAAATGCCCGGCTCCTGGCACAGGAAACAGGGAAGATCATTTCGGATAACGTCGTGTCTGCGCAAAATGATCTGTCTTTGGACGACGTTCTGGAGAATATCTGCAGGTATATCAACAGACTGCCGGTGGACTTTGCTTCCAGCTTTTACAGGGAAGCGCTCGAAAAAAATGAGATCCGCCTTCCGCTGATGCGCTGTGCCTCTTTTACCACCTGGATCCGCCTTAACCGGCGCGCCTTTGAAAAAGCAGGGGGAGGTTTCTGATGATGAACGGAGAAACAGGAATATGATCACACAGGAAGATAAGAGAAAAATGGCAGGGAGGCTTACACTGGCGCGCAACAGGATCCTGCAGGAATACCCCTTTTACGGAAGACTGCTGATGCGGCTCTCTTTTGGACTGGCAGAATGTGAAACAGCATATACCGATATGCGCCAGATCGTCTTTGATCCTGCTTTCGCCGGAAGGCTTACGGACGAAGAACTGATCTTCGTCCTGATGCATGAGGTTCTGCACTGTTCACTCAATCACTGTGTGCGCGGCAGGACCTTTATTCCTCTTTTATATAATATCGCCTGCGACATGGTTGTAAACAGCCTGATTCTGGAATCGATGGGCAGATCTTCTTTTGAGGTGGATCAAGTGGAAGTCATGCATCTGGCACCGGACGGAAAAGAAGGAAGCCTCTATGATGCAGAAACCATCTACCATATGCTGACAGATAAGATAGAACAGCAGCCGGAACCCGGAAATGGAATCGCCGGTTCCATGGTCGACCGTCATGATCAATGGGGCGAGATAGAAGAGGGGACCACTCTGCAGGATCAATGGAATTACGATACTTTTCAGGCTGCGAAGGGATGCTCTGACATACCTGCCCCTTCAGGGGTCTTCCGGCATCTGAAAGCACTGGGAGATAAAGGACGGCTTCCCTGGAGAGAAATTCTTAAGGAATTCGTCACGGACCAGTTTATGGAATGGCGCTACACCTTCTCTCCCGGCGCAAAGAGATATTCCTATCTGGATTTTGTTCTGCCGGATATTTCCGAAGAACCGGAGGAGGAGATCTCTGATCTGTGGTTCTTTGTAGATACATCAGGTTCCATGAGCAGCCAGGATGTACGGATGGTACTGACGGAACTTAAATCGCTTCTGCTTCAGATAGAGAAGGTGAGAGGCCTTTTATTTTTCTTTGATACATGGGTAAGAGAGCCTGAGAAATTCGGCGATATAGACGAACTGACCAAAGTAAAGCCGCCTGCCATGGGCGGGACAAGTTTTCATGCGGTTTTTGATGAGATCCACAGAAGAACAGAGGGGACGCAAAACGAGTCTGCCCGGGAACCGGCAGCTGTCATTATCATGACCGATGGTCTTGCCCCATATCCTGAGGAAGAA
This sequence comes from uncultured Lachnospiraceae bacterium, assembly GCA_902782975.1. Lineage (GTDB taxonomy): Bacteria > Bacillota > Clostridia > Lachnospirales > Lachnospiraceae > Blautia_A. The sequence continues at coordinate 16,906 of CACZPF010000185.1, read as the reverse complement.
AAGGCAAAAGGAATACCGGTCCTGTGGATCCTTACCAGGCGGCCAGATCAGGAACCGCCCTGGGGAAAGGTTCTGTATCTGAAGGATCTGCCAGAGCAGGAGCGGGAAAGGTGACCAGGGAATGTTTATGATCAGGCTGCTGCGGTGAAAGGGGGAGTTTATGAATATCAACAGGAAAATAGAACGATCCATGTTTTCAGCGCCGGAGGTATGCCAGGAGGATTTCCGGATGCCTTCAAAGGCAGAGCTGTGGTCCATGTGCAGCATCTGGTTTCAGAACATGGGAAAGCCCCGTTTGTTTATTAAGCCTTTTGAAGAGGAAGGACATCTGATCCTTGAATTATATTTCTGGGATCTGACACAATATGACTGGGTACAGCGTATTATTCTGGAGCCGGGAAAACAGCTGGACGAAAAATCAGAAGATCTGTTCCTCTCGATCTGCGAAAGAACAGATGTGACCATAGATCCAGAAGATATTGCAGAAACCGGAAAGCGGTGCGGCAGCTGTTTCCCGGAAATTCATCTGCCGGAATACAATAATCATCCGGAACATCTGCTGCTTCACGTGTATTTTGCTACCTGGAGATCAGGTCCTATGGAGATCCTTTACAAGGCAAATCTCGACTATATGGGGGAAACACTTCACAAGATGGATGAATATGATCTGGTCGCATCTTCTCCGACCGGCCTTATGGGAGGACTCCCCATCCGCCTTCTCAGGATGCTGAACAATTCCTGGGGAAAGGATCTTCTTCTGACCGGAGAAAAACGGCAGGAAGTCCTCGCTGTCTACAGAAGATTCAGCCATATCCTGAAGAATAACCTGCCATTAACAGAAAAACGGTATGAATATCTGAGGTTTTGCATGGAAGAGCAGCTGGAATGGAACAGCAAAAGCTTCCGCTTTGTGGAAATGTTCGACGAAATGGAACTCTTTTATGAATATCTGGATTATCTGAAACTCAGAAAAAAACTGAAGGAAGAACTGGGCGGGTCCATGGTTTTTCCAGCGGCAGTCTGGTCTGTGGACGATATGCTTACGCACATCCATCAGGCGGAGGAACTGTACCAGATTCTGGGAAACCGAGAAAAGTATAATTACAACCTTCGACAGCAATACACGCGAAACAACCATGTGTGCTATGAGGATGCAGAAAATCTGGTCATTCTTCCACGATCATTGGAAGATATAATAAAAGAAGCAAATGAACAGAAAAACTGCCTGATCAGTTATATTTCCGAGGTAGTCTCCGGCGATACGATCATCTGTTTCTGGCGAAAGCGCAAGGATCCGTACAGATCCTATATAACTATGGAAATTTCAGGCAGTGAACTGCTGCAGGCCTATGGCCGGTGCAACCGCCGGCTTACAGAAAAAGAAAAAAACTGGCTGGAGGAGGTATATTGCCCCGCAGCCCATCTGGACTATGAAGAAGATCCGGAGGGGGATTTGAACCTTCTGAATATCTTTCACGGAGGATTGCCTGGCCAGAGGATCCACCTGGAAGGCTTGCCGGGGAATGGAACCCGTGGTGAAGGCTGGCTTGCGAATGGAATCAATGGTGAAGAATGGCCGGAATTCGATTTCCCTGAAGAAGATGAGCTGCCGTTTAATTAAGTATCGGGCAGAGGAATGTGATTTTCCTCTGCCCGATATTTGGTCGTACACCGGATGTTCCGTATCTATAGCCAGCGGCAGATGCGGCCTACTCATCCCAGCCTGTATTGAACCGTACAATGACGGCAATATTTCTTACAACACCGTTAAACGGAAGCGTGATATCGCCGGGGTCGGATACCGGCGGCAGCAGAGGTTCATCCTCGGACAGCTCCAGCAGGATCCAGTCTTCAGCCGCCTCCCTGGCCTTATCAAGACATTCATCAAAGGAAGAGGCCGAAACCCGGCAGTCTTCAAGATCCGGAAAATAACCGATATATTGATCATCTTTGTTTTGATAAAATACAGCAGGATAAACAAACTTCATAAAAACCTCCGTTCATAAAAGCAGCTGGAAAAAAGCAACTTGTAAAAAGCGATCCAGCGAAAACTTATTGACTTTCTGTTACATCTGTTCTGGCACATATATCGGCAAGGCAGCAGATACTGCACCAGGGTCTGGTACGGGCGGAACAGACAGCTCTGCCATGCTCTACAAAACGGTGGCAGAGAGCATTTCCTTCTTCAGGAGGAACGATCTTCCAGAGAGCCATTTCTACCTTTTTAGGTTCTTTGATATGGTCGACAAGACCGATCCGGTTGCAGAGACGGATACAGTGCGTATCTGTGACAATGGCGGGTTTTCCGAATACATCGCCCATGATCAGGTTTGCACTTTTCCGCCCGACACCCGGGAGTGACAGAAGGGCATCAAAATCATCCGGAACTTTCCCGCCGTACTGATCTCTGAGTATGCGCATACAGGCGCTGATATCCCGGGCTTTGCTTTTCCCGAGCCCGCAGGGATGTACGACAGATTCTATTTCCTCGGGAGAAGCTCCGGCAAGAGCATTGACATCCGGATATCTGGCGTACAGATCCTGTACCACAACATTGACCCGGGCATCCGTACATTGGGCAGCGAGCCGGACACTCACGAGAAGCTTCCAGGCTTCATCATAATCCAACGTACAGTCCGCATCCGGATATGCCTTCTTTAAACGTTCGATGACTTCAAGCGCCAGTTCTTTTTTTGTCATAATGTCCCCCTCTTATAAATCTTAAATACTTATTGCTAACATAGCACATTTCCACTTCGTTTTCCAGATATTCCTGTCAGGCAGCTGCGGAACTTTCTGTACACATTTTGGCAGATTTTAAACGTAGTTCCAAACTTCCCTGCTCTTGATTGACATTCATGAGGCCAAAAGTTATAATTTTTAGTGAATGTTGAGATGGCAGTGAAAAACGGACATATTTTCAAATGGTTAAGCTGACACAGGGCGTTTCGCACCTGACTGAAAATTTTTTAATAAGAGGAGATGAAACCAATGATCGATCTTACGAAAAATGAAGAAGGCCTTAAACATAATCTCGCCAAAGCAAAGGAAAATGGTATAATTATTCCCACGATTCATGAAATGCAGCATCCGGAGACGATCCCGGAAAAAGTGCAGGAAAAATTAAAAGGCGTCGGCCTGTGGGATGTAAATCCTCTGAATCTGTTCCGTATCACCTGGAAAAATGAGCCGAAGGAAATGGGCGGACTTTTCCAGAAAGTTCCTAATTATATTGAATTCCCCTCCGAACTCACCGGGGTTCCCTGCCGTATCATCGCTATGGTCGGCAAATGGTTCCCGACAGGCTGTCATAAAGTGGGAGCTTCCTTTGGATGTCTTGCTCCGAGGCTGGTAACAGGGCAGTTTGATGTGGAAAAACATAAAGCAGTCTGGCCTTCGACGGGCAATTACTGCCGGGGCGGCGCATTTAATTCCCGCCTGCTGGGAGCGCAGGGAGTAGCAATTCTTCCGGCGGAAATGAGTAAAGAGCGGTTTGACTGGCTTCATTCCATCGGGGCAGAGGTCATTGCCACACCCGGCTGTGAATCCAATGTAAAGGAGATTTTTGACAAGACCAATGAGCTGAAGCAGGATCCGGGCTATATGATCTTTAACCAGTTTGAAGAGATGGGCAATCCTCTCTGGCACTACAATGTGACAGGCAGCGCACTGGCGGATGTTTTTGAAGCGATCCGTCGTCCCGGGGACAGGTTTGCCGGCGCATGTTTTACTTCCGGATCTGCAGGAACCATGTCTACCGGCGACCGGCTGAAAGAATTGTATCCCGCGCTTAAACTTGGCGTGGGCGAAGCCCTCCAGTGTCCCACGATTCTGAACAACGGGTTCGGCGGCCACAGGATAGAAGGTATCGGTGACAAGCATATTCCGTGGATCCATAATGTAAAGAATACGGATATGGCCATCGCCATCGACGACGAAGATTCCCAGAGACTTCTGCGTCTTTTCAATACACCGGAAGGTCAGAAGTATCTGAAAGAAGTCCTGAAGCTGGATGATGAACTTATCGAGAAGCTGACATGGCTCGGTATATCCGGTATTGCAAACCTTCTCTGCTGCATCAAGATGGCAAAATATTACGAATTTACCGGAAAAGACGTGGTCGGCACGGTCCTCACAGACTCCGCAGTCATGTACGGAAGCCGGATCGAGGAACTGAACGAGGAATACGGACCTTATACAGAGCAGGCAGCAGAACTGGATCACAACCTGCACATTCTGAATCTCAAGACAGACAGTATGCTGGAACTGACCTATGTTGAGAGAAAGAGGGTCCACAATCTTAAATACTATACCTGGGTCGAGCAGCAGGGAAAGACAGCCGAAGAGCTGAACGCCCTCTGGTATGATACCGAGGGAACCTGGGATGCAGTGCATGCACAGGCAAAGGAACTGGACGAGCTGATCAGCGAATTCAACGAGGCAGCAGGCGTGCTGAAACAGCTGTAAGATCAGAACCAGAAATACTTTACAGTTAGAAATGGGACAGGGGAGATTTATTCTCCCCTGTCTGGTCATAAGAGGAAAAGCATTATGATGAAACATGTTTTAGGTGCAAAATGCATTGTCTGTGGGAAAGAGTGGGAAGCAGAGCCTTCCATCACAGTCTGTCCGTCCTGCGGGGGACTTCTGGATATTCAGTACGATTATGCCGAAATCAGAAAAGAAGTGGATCATAAAGTCATGGCACAGCGGCAGGAGCAGTCCATGTGGCGTTACATGGAGTATCTTCCTGTTCTCAGTAAAGGAGAAAGACCGAAACTCAGAGTCGGTTGGTCGCCATTTTATAAAGCGGACCGGCTGGCCGAAACACTAGGCATCCGGGAGCTGTATATAAAGGATGACGGCGTGAACCCTACGGCCAGTCTGAAGGACAGAGCTTCTGCCATGGCAGTGGTCAAGGCAGAGGAAGCAGGAGCCGAAACCATCGCCTGTTCATCTACCGGAAATGCGGCTTCCTCTCTTGCGGGAAATGCCGCAGCCGCCGGATTCCCGACTTATATTTTCGTGCCTTCCCGGGCTCCCAGGGGAAAAGTTTCGCAGCTGATGATTTTCGGCGCGCATGTGGTGAGTGTAAAGAGTACCTATGAGGATACCTTTAAGCTGTCGGAACAGGCCATCGAAAAATTTGGATGGTACAACCGGAATGCGGCAATCAATCCGTTTTTGATGGAAGGAAAGAAGACAGTTGCGCTTGAGATCGCGGAGCAGCTTGGATGGAAGATGACCGATTATGTGGCACTTTCCGTGGGAGACGGCTGCACGATCGCCGGCGTATGGAAGGGATTTAAGGATCTCTACGAAACCGGTATGATCGACCGCCTGCCCAGATTGATCAGCGTACAGGCAGAGGGATGCTGCCCTCTTAACCGGGCAATCGCGCAAAACAGGCCATGGGAGCCCATGGAAGAAAACACCCTGGCAGATTCCATCGCGGTAGGTGTTCCGCGAAATGCCGAGAAAGCCCTGCGGGCTATCCGGGAATCCAAGGGTGTGGTAGTTAATGTCTCCGATCAGGAGATTCTGGATGCGGCAAAGCTTCTTGGCAGAACCTGCGGCGTTTTCGGCGAGCCGGCCGGCGTCACCGGAACGGCGGGCGTCAAGAAGGCTCTGGAGACAGGTCTGATCTCCGAAAATTCTTCTGTGGTCAGTATTGTGACAGGAAACGGGCTGAAGGATACGCCGAATGCCATGAAAGCAGCGGGAGAACCAGTGGCGATCGACCCGGAGATGAATCAGCTTCTCCAGGTAATGGACAGACTGTAAGACTGCAGCTGAAGATGCATACCTAAGACACAGTTCAGGACACTGCTGAAGATGCAGCTCAAGATGCAGCTGAAGATGCATACCTTTATGCATGCGAAATACTCCGCTTTGCAGCGGACTGCTCCAGGAAAATTATCACGGAGTAAAACATGGACCGCAATGATAGGAAAATATATATGAATCAACTGGATTTTGATAAGGCCCGGGCAGCGTTTGAAGAATATGTCGATCAGTTCGACCGGGAAGATGACAAAGTAAAACTGAAAATTATTCACACCTACGGGGTGGTGGCCTGTGCGGAGGCAATTGCCGGGCGCACAGGCCTTTCATCGGAAGATATAGATATTGCACGCGTCACAGCACTTTTACATGATATCGGGAGGTTCGAACAGATCAGGCTTTATGACAGCTTCCGGCCTAATACCATGGACCATGCTGCTTTTGGAGCAGAGCTTCTGTTTGGGAGAACCGGGAGTGTTGAGAATGCCGGGAATTGCCGAAATGATGGAAATACTGGAATCATCCGTCGTTTTATAGAGACCAGCCGGTACGATGAAATCATTCGTATTGCTATTCTCTTTCACAGTGGTCTTGCCCTGCCGGATATTGAGGATGAAAGGATTCTTCTTCACGCCCAGCTGATTCGAGATGCAGACAAGCTGGATAACTGCCGGGTAAAGATCGTCGAATCTATGGATACGCTTCTATCGCTTACAGAAGAAGAGGTTGGGAAAACAACCATTACTCCAAAGGTATGGGACTATTGCCTGCACAGGCAGTCAGTACGTTCGGAAGACAGAGTCACCCCGGCGGATTATTGGGTTTCTTATATTGCCCAGTATTACGATACTTATTTTCAGGCAACACGGGACATTATCCTGGAAGAAAATTACCTCTCCAAGATGGCTTTCCGGGTTCCCTGGAAGGATGCAGAAACACGCAGTCAGTTTTCTTATCTGGTAGAGCAGCTTAATAAGGAATTTGCAGAAAAACATAAACGCTGATCACATAAAGACTGATCACATAAAGACTGAACGCATAAAGACAAATCACATTGAAGAGGTGTGGAATATAGTTTTATATGCTGGGAACGGTCAGGCGGGATAGCGTATAAGAATAATAATACTTTGATTTTCCTTGTATAGAGATGGCTTGTAAGAGTGAACAGGGGGGAGGATGACCCAATGACGGTCAGAATCGGAATCATTTCAGATACACATGGCCTTCTTCGTCCGGAGGTACTTCAGGTGCTGAAAAGCTGCAGTCATATCATTCATGCAGGAGATATTACGAGAGAAAACCTCCTGGATCCTATGAGAATACTTGGAAATCTGTATGTGGTCAGAGGAAACTGTGATACCGATGAATGGGCAGAAGGTCTTCGGAAAATACTTCATTTTAAGATAGAGAATGTACGTTTTGTACTTACACATGAGATATGGAATGTTTCTTCACAGGATTACAAAGATGCGGATGTGGTCATTTTCGGCCACACGCACCGTTACTGGGAAGAATGGCGGGAAGGGCGTCTATGGCTGAACCCCGGAAGCTGCGGACGCAGTCGTTATGGGGAAGATGTAACCATGGCAGTCATGGAAGTGTCAGACGGGAAATTATCCATACAGAAAATTGTACTGGAATAGCAAAAGGGGATTATAGGGAAGCGTTTCATGGAAAAAAACAGAGACTGGAAATTTATTGCAGGAACCGTCATACTTGTGGCGGTGCTGGCTGTCATGACTGCCTTTTTCTGGAGAACAGTCGTACAGCAGGCCGCTCTTGTTAAAGAAGAAGAAGCAAAAGAAAAACAAAATGCCATAGAGGCGATCTACATATATCAGGGGGATGTCCTGAAAACAGGTGTTTATGTAGATATGAAGACTGAACAGGTATTTAAAGCAGATGTCCCGGTCGAAGGCATCTACAACCGGAACGGCAAACTGATCGCCGGTGACATACTGGAAGAAGGGGACGAGGTCCGGATCTACGGAAAACAGGAATTTTCTCAGGATGATCCGCCTGTGCTTTCAGGCATTACAAAGATGGAACGGATGGGCAGAGCAACCCTTGAGGAGGCAGTCATCTACCGGGAAATTGTCAATCAAGAAGACGAAACCGAAGGCCCCGAGGAGTCCCACCGGGAAATTGTCAATCAGGATGCAGTGCCTGAAGAACCCGAAGGATCCCCGCTTGCCGTCTCGTCTGACTGAGAAGCCGCAGAGGGAGATATTTTCTTCTGCAGATTTTTCCGGACTCTCAGCTCTTTAAAAAAGGCAGAGAGCATGGAGGAGCACTCTTCTTCAAGAACACCTTTGGTGATCTTCACCTGATGATTAAAACCTGGCATATCGAGGAGATTCAGAACAGATCCTGCACAGCCGGCTTTGGGATTCATACAGCCGATCACTACCTCGTCGATCCGTGACTGGACCAGTGCACCGGCGCACATCTGACAGGGCTCCAGCGTTACATACATGGTACAGCCTTCCAGGCGCCAGTCTCCCATAACACGGCTGGCTTTGCGGATCGCATTGAGCTCTGCGTGGGAGAGTGTGTTCTTATCTGTATTTCTTCTGTTATAGCCCCGGGCGATGATCTTTCCGTCACAGACGATCACGCATCCGATCGGAACCTCCGCAAGTTTCAGGGCTTTTTTAGCCTGACGGATCGCTTCTTTCATAAAACGTTCCTGATCTGTCATACCGGATTCCCCCTTCAGATGATAAAAACAGCCAGGCAATTGCGGAACGCATCCGAGGCGGAGTTCCGCAGCAGCCGGAATAAAAGCAGTACAGGTATTATAAAAAAGAAAACGATCCGGTGTCAAGCGATACCGGTAATACACCATGATTCTCTTTTGCGAAGCAGAAACATATCGAGCAGGAACCTATTATGAAAATATTTGTCAGAGATAAAGAGTTTTACAGGCTGACCGCAGGGATCGCCATACCTGTTGCAGCGCAGTCATTAATCACTGTTGGTGTGAATATGGCTGATAATATAATGCTTGGGCAGCTGGGAGAGGTATCCATGAGCGGGGCTACCCTTGCCAATAACTTTATCAACATTTTCCAGATCTGCTGCATGGGACTTGGCATGGGGGCCAGCGTACTTACCAGCCGGTTCTGGGGAATGAAAGATATGGTGAGCCTGAAAAAGGCGATCAACATCATGTATCGGCTGACACTTTCGATCGCCAGCCTCTTTTTTGTCTGCACCGCACTCGGTGCAAGGCAGATCATGCATATTTACAGCACAGAGGAACTGGTCATTCTGGCAGGAAGCGGATATCTTCTTGTATCGCTTCCCTGTTTTTTCCTGCATGGAAGCACGTTAACAACAAGTCTTGTGCTAAGGAGTGTGGGAAAAGCCAATATTCCTTTGCTGGCGTCTGTCTGCTCATTTTTCATTAACATTTTTTTTAACTGGGTATTTATTTTCGGTCATCTGGGAGCTCCCAGGCTGGAAGCAAGAGGAGCGGCTCTTGGAACACTGATTGCCCGGGTTGTGGAATTTACCGTGACGATGGGATATTTCTTTTTTAAAGAAGAAAGGATCCGGATGCGCCTTCGCGACCTTCGGATGAAATGTGCAGACCTGACGGGAGAGTATGTCCGGATCAGTATTCCTGTGCTGATAAGCGACACTCTTCTGGGAATCGGGATCAGTGCGGTATCTGTGGTCATGGGGCATATCGGATCCGCTTTTGTAGCGGCCAATTCCATCACCATGGTAACCCAGCAGCTTTCGACCATCGTACTGCAGGGCATCTCGCAGGCGAGCTGTGCGGTAACAGGCATTACCCTCGGCAACGGAGACGTCAAAAAAGCCCAGCAGCAGGGGATCACCTTTGCCGCGATCGGCCTGATCGTAGGTCTTACCGGATGTGTCCTGATTCTGCTGCTGCGTGGTCCGATCATTCATGCCTATAACATTACGCCGGAAACACAGAAGCTTGCCTACGAACTGATGGACGCGGTGGCGATCACGGTAATCTTTCTCGCCCTGAACAATATCCTGACAAAAGGAGTTCTGCGGGGAGGCGGGGATACGCGCTTCCTCATGGTGGCGGACATTCTTTTTCTCTGGTGTGTAAGCATACCGCTTGGCGCGATGGCGGGTCTGGTCTGGCATTGGAGTGCATTCTGGATCTATATCATGCTGAAGATCGATCAGTTCATTAAAGCCATCTGGTGCCTTTTCCGGCTGAGAAGCGGGAAATGGATCAAAAAAATTAAAGGTGCGGCAAATGCGCATGAATGAGGAGCATGGCGGGAACGAAGGAAAGTCATGAGGTATCGCTTTTATACGCATTAGTCACGGGAGGTCATGTATAACAAGTATGAGAATTTGTGGATTAAATAAAATGACGCTTCTGGATTATCCCGGAAGAGTCGCCTGTACAATCTTTATTGGCGGCTGCAATTACAGGTGCCCCTTTTGTCAGAACGGAAGTCTTGTCCTGACACCGATGGAAGAACCGGAGATCCCGCAGGAGGAGATCTTCGCCTTCCTGAAAAAAAGGCAGGGCATTCTGGACGGAGTGGCTGTCACTGGGGGTGAGCCGACACTGTATTCTGAACTGCCGGATTTTCTACATAAAATAAAAGATCTGGGGTATGATATCAAACTGGATACCAACGGCACGAATCCTGCCATGATAAGGCACCTGGCAGAAGAAGGACTGGTGCAGAAAGTTGCCATGGACATCAAGGCAGCTCCGGACAATTATCCACGCCTTGCAGGCTGGACGGAGCCTGCTGATCAGACGGAAGCCATATTTAAAAAGCGTCTGGAGCCGGTATTTGAAACAGCAGACTTTTTGATGCAGGGCCTGATCGATTATGAATTTCGTACCACTGTTGTACGGGAACTGCACACAGAAAAAGACTTCCGCGAAATCGGCCGGTGGCTCAAAGGAGCCAAAGCCTATTATCTGCAGGCCTACAGGGAGTCGGACAATGTGATCCTGCCCGTCTTCAGCAGTTATTCGAGAGAAGAGCTGGAACAATTTGCACAGATCCTGCGGGAAACAATAGAACTGGTAGAGATCCGCGGAATTGATTAAGAGAAGGAGACACAGAACCGTCCCCTGTCTCCTTCCTGACCGGGAAAAGAGGATGTAATGTCAAACCTGACAGAACAGGCCATCAAGGCTTCTTTTTTAAAGCTACTTACCGAACGGCCGCTTTCGAGAATTTCCGTAAAGGATATTACGGACGACTGCGGCATCAACAGAAATTCCTTCTATTATCATTTTCACGATATTCCCCAGCTGATGGAGAAGGTTGTCCTGGATCAGACCAACAGCCTGATCGAGGCTTATCCTGATATATCTTCTCTGGGAGAATGTGTGGATGTCGCATTTCATTTTATCGTGGAGAACAAAAGATCCATCAACCACATATATTATTCTTTAAACCGGGAGGTATTTGAACAGTATCTGATGCGGATCTGCGAGCATTCCGTTACGGCCTGGTTCAACAGAGCGTATGCTGAAATTCCTTATGACGAAGCCAGAAAGGATCTGAACCTGCGCTTCATCTGCTATGAACTGTACGGGGCCTGCATTGACTGGATGAATCGTGGAATGCCGCCGGAAGCAATCGGTGAAGCAAAGCAGCTCCTCGAAATCTGCCAGCGGCTTGCGATGAAGGGGTAGATGTCTGGAGGTATTCTGTTTACGGTACAGGTCCGGCAGGACAATGCTGTTTTTATTACGTCGTCTGCAGGATCAGCAGATTTTTAGGCAAATCATATAAAATGACCAGTTTTTGGGCAATCACTCGGTGATTGCCCATTTTCTTTTGGCCGAAAAGTTAGTAGATTGTCCACATAGATATTAACACTCCTTATCGACGAGTGCTAACAACAGAGGTAGGAGGAATATAAAAATGGTATTTTCGAGAAAAGTTGTAAAGTGGCGAATACCTATACTGATCATCATGCTGCTCCTGATGATCCCGGCGTTTCTGGGGATGGTGAATACAAGAGTCAATTACGATATGCTGAATTATCTGCCGAAGGATATGGATACGGTCATCGGACAGGAAGAGCTTCTGGAAGAATTCGGCAAGGGTGCCTTCTCCATTATCATCGTCGAAAATATGACGGATAAAGAAACGGCCGCTCTGACAGACAGGATCCGCGAAGTACCCCATGTAGACAGTGTTCTCTGGTATTCATCACTGGGAGATCTTTCCATTCCTAAAGAAATGCTGCCGGACAGGCTCTACAAAGGATTCAATACAGATCATTCTACGGCCATGGCAGTATTTTTTGACAGTGCCACATCAGCAGATGAAACCATGGACGCAGTGAGAAAAATACGTGCTGTCGCCGGGAAACAGTGCTTTGTATCCGGCCTTTCCGCACTGGTGACGGATCTGAAAGATCTGTGTGAAAAAGAGGAGCCGATCTACGTAGCGCTGGCTGTTGCCTGTGCCACGGCCGCCATGCTGCTTTTTCTGGACAGCTGGCTGGTACCGTTCGTATTCCTGGCAGCGATCGGAATGATGATCCTGCTGAATCTTGGAAGCAACTTCTTCCTGGGAGAAATTTCCTACATTACCAAGGCCCTTTCTGCAGTGCTTCAGCTGGCTGTCACCATGGACTACTCGATCTTTCTGTGGCAGAGCTACAATGAGCACAGAAGCAGTGTACTGTCTGCGTCAGGCGTGCCGTACGAGGAGAAAACAGGTTCTGGAAAAAGGCATTCTGCACCATCTCTTACAAAGGAAGAGAGAGGAGAGGCCATGGTTCTGGCGATCCATGACACACTGCTGTCGGTGATCGGCAGTTCTGTAACGACAATCGCCGGATTTATCGCTCTCTGCTTTATGAGCTTTACCCTGGGACGGGATCTTGGGATCGTAATGGCGAAGGGTGTTCTCTTTGGCGTACTGGGAAGTGTCACGGTACTGCCTGCCATGATCCTGGTACTGGATAAACCGCTGCAGAAGACAAGGCATAAACCGCTGATTCCTTCGATGAACAGGTTCTCATCAGGACTGATGCGTATCTATCCGGTGTTTATCGTCCTGTTTATCATCGCTCTGATTCCCGGTATCTACGGATATCATAAAACAAATCAGGAAGTCTATTATGACATGGGAGATTGTCTTCCGGATTATATTGAATACGTAACCGCCAAGAATAAACTTGCTGAGGATTTTGATATCGCTTCTACGCACATGGTTCTGACAGATGCATCGCTTTCCGAGAAGGACAGGCGGAATATGATCTCCGAGATGGATCAGGTGGACGGCGTGAAATATGTTCTTGGTCTTGAAACCCTGCTTGGAACAGAAATTCCGGAGGAAATGCTGCCAGATGAAATTCTGGAGATGTTGAGAAGCGGCAAATGGGAGCTGATGATGGTCAGTTCCGAATATAAAGTGGCCAGCGACGAGGTCAATCAACAAGTGGATGAGCTGAACACGGTTCTTAAAAAGTACGATCCCAGGGGATTGCTGATCGGTGAAGCTCCCTGCATGAAGGATATGATCGAAACCACAGGTCATGATTTCCAGGTGGTCAATGCTGTTTCCATCATCGCGATCTTTATCATTATCCTGCTGGTCGAACAGAGTCTGTCTCTGCCGGTGATTCTGATCAGTGTAATCGAACTGGCTATTTTTATCAATCTGGGCCTTGCACATTTCATGGGCAAGTCGCTTCCGTTTATTGCACCGATCTGCATCAGTACCATTCAGCTTGGCGCCACCGTGGATTATGCCATCCTTATGACGACGCGGTATAAGACGGAAAGGAAGAGCGGAAAGTCGAAGGAAGACGCGGTAAGAACCGCCCTCGCATCAAGTATGCCGTCCATTATCACCAGCGGTATGGGACTGTTTGCCGCAACCTTTGGCGTAGCTGTTTATTCGAACATTGATATTATTAAGTCGATGTGCATGCTGATGGCACGTGGAGCGCTGGTCAGTATGGTATGTGTGATCCTGCTGCTTCCACCATTCCTCATGTTCTTCGACAGGGTGATCAGGGCAACGACCAGAAAGATGAAAAAATGCTAAATGCGTTTGTCAAATAGGGAAAAGGAGACAATATCATGATTAAGAGATCTGATTTCAGAAGAATAAGAAAACAAGGCGGATATGCAGGAATCGCAATGCTGGCTGCCGCCATTATGATGACCCAGCCGGCTCTGACCTGTTATGCGGCGGGAAAAGCAGAAAAAACAGAAAAGGCAGAAACCGTATTTGTTATAGCAAATGCAGCCGGAGACAGGCAGGAAGTACTGGTCAGTGACTGGCTGAAGAATGCTGCGGGAGAAGAAATACTCACCGATGAAACGATTTTAAAGGAAATAGAGAACCTCAAGGGGGACGAAACCTGGACCGCATCTGACGGCGGCCAGATCGTCTGGAACGCCGGCGGGAATGATATTTTTTACCGCGGTACAACAGAGCAGGACCTGCCCGTCAATGTCACGGTGACTTATACCCTGGACGGAGAAGAAATGACGCCTGAACAGATGGCGGGAAAATCAGGGGAAGTGACCATTCGTTACGACTATCAGAATACTGCGGTGCAGGAAGTGGAAATAAAAGGAAAAACTTATGAATTCCATGTCCCCTTTGCTGCAGTAACAGCTCTGCTGCTGAATGAAAAGGTCCTGTCCGACATAGAGATTACCAACGGACGGCTGATCAGCGACGGAGATCATCTGGCAGCGCTGGGTATTGCCTTACCCGGAATCGCACAGGATATGGAAACAGAGGCCTATGCTTCCCTTAACGGACTGATGAAATACGATATACCGGACTATGTGGAAATAAAAGCCCATGCCGAAAATTTTACTCTTGGCACAACTTACACGGTCGTAACCAATGAACTGTTCTCCGGTGAAGAAATAGATCTGACATCTGTGATTAAGGATATTTCCACGAAACTCGGCATGCTCAAAACCGGTGTCGGACAGATCGTGGACGGGATATCTTCCCTGAAGGACGGGGCAGGTACCTTAAAAGACGGAACAGCCAAAGTGGCACAGGGCCTCTCGGATCTGACGGCACAGAACGAAACCCTCATAGCCGGGAGCCGGCAGATATTTGAGGGCATACTTGCTCAGGTGCAGGAACAGCTTGTAAATGCCGGCATTCCGGAAATAGAACTGACTGCCGAAAACTATGGAGAGGTACTGGACACCATTATAGAAAACCTCGGAAAAACCGAGGATCCTGCTGCGGCCGGTCAGGCAGCTCTGGTTACAGAGGCAAAGGAACGGCTGGATGGCTGCCGGGATTTTTGTGACGGCCTGAAAGCTTATACAGACGGTGCATCTTCGATAAATGAAGGAGCTTCAGAGATAAAAGCCGGTGCATCACAGCTGGAAAGCGGCGCATCGAAGCTTGCCCTGGAGACCTCTGTCATCAAGGCTCTTCTTCCGGATACGACAGGAATTTCCGATGCATTAAAGGCGACGGCAGAACTCGCACAAAACTATAGATCCTTCACTGGTCTTGCCGACGGCATGGATGGTAAAGTCAGATTCATCTGGAAAATAGAAGGAATAGAATAAGAAGAGACAGGGGACGGTTCTCGGAGACAGAGAACCATCCCCTGTCTCTTCTTTATCTAACTTGTGTATTATACTGAAATCTGATATGATATTTTTACATCTATAATATAATTTGGAAGGAGGTTTTTTATGAAATTGAGAAAAATGCTGTTGACAGGTTTTATAGTAATGACAATTCCCGCGTTTTCTGTATATGCGGGAGAAGTATCCCAAACTCCTGCCGGGAGTACCGCCGAAGAGGCAGCAGGGACAGATTCTTCTGCCGGTCTGATCGCGGGTCTGTTCTCAGAGGATGGTCCGCTTAAGGATGTTCTTCCGGAAGGTACCGACTTAAACGGTCTTGTCTCGGAACTGTTGTCGGAGGATGGTCCGCTTAAGGATGTTCTTCCGGAAGGTACTGACTTAAACGGTCTTGTCGCAGGGCTGCTTTCGGAAGGTGGCCCGCTAAAGGATGTGCTCCCGGATGGGGCAGAAATAAGCGGAATGCTTGAAACTGCCAGGGAACAGCTCGGAGAAGCCGGCAGTGAGATTTCGGAAGTACTGGGCAAAGTGGCTGGCGCCGTAAAAGATAAAGCCGGAGAGATCGATGTCGATGCCATCAAGGAATATGCAGGCGCTCTCATTGGCCGTATCATAGGTGATCAGGATTATGATATTGGTTCCATCGATGAAATAGTCGAAGTTTACAATCTTATCAGAAAAGCCGAAGAGGATTTCATACTGGACCATAATGCCGGCATGTTCGATGCGTCAGATGTTCAGATCGTATCTAATAACAATATTTACATGGATCAGTTTGATGTTGATCCCATCCGGTCCCTTGCCTGTATGTCTCAGAATAATTATAGGCTGGATGAGGAAAACAGGCTCTGGTTCGTATCCGGGGCAGCAGATGTAGTCCTGTTTTCACATCAGAACAATGGAGACGGAAATTATCAGGTCGTCGCATCCGCTTTTGCACAGGATGGAGAAAACTATATGCCGTCGATCGAAGCGATGTGCAATGAAGTAGGAATTTCCCTTGATGAGTGTATAGAAACCATCGAAAGTGCGAAGGCAATGGAAATCTTTGACCTGCAAAGATACATGAAGGATCATCCGGAACTGGCCGGTATCGAATTTGAAGGAGAGATCCGGACTGCAGACGAACTGGAGACCCTTTTCTACAGCAGACTTGCCGAAATGACTCCTGATGAAGAAGAACCGGCGGTGGAATAAGAGAATTCGTAATTCCGGCGGATGGTGTTTATTCCTCCTCTGCGCCTTGCAGCGCAGAGGAGATTACCCGTTCCGCTGAACCGCCTGCTGTTTTTCCCGGAAAGGAAGTGCAAAGTTGAGTGAGATTTTCAGACTGTCTGAGCCAAGAAAAAAAGGCCTGCTTCATTTGATTTTCAGCAGGTTTTTTGTCATTGTACTGCTTCTGGTTGCTCAGATCTTGATTACGATCAGCTTCTATGGGTGGCTGAGAAATCTGCTTACTTTTTTTAATGCTTTTATTGCATTGTTTACCCTGTGCGGAGTCATCTATCTGTTTAACAGCGGAATGGATTCAGCAGCAAAATTGTCCTGGATGTTTAT
>CACZPF010000184.1 GCA_902782975.1 uncultured Lachnospiraceae bacterium | reverse complement strand
GTAGAGAAGGCAAAGTCCCTGATGAACAGTGTTCGCAGCGGCCAGCATATTTCCCAGGCCGATATCGACGCATAAAGATAACGGATCTTGTGTATACGGGATCTCCTGCGATATTTGATCGGAATATATCTGAATTCTAAGAAACCCTGCCGTTTTGCAACGGCAGGGTTTTTAATTTTCAGGGCTTTCTTTTTTAAGGTTTCTCATTTTTAATAGAAAAAAGATCGGAGATCCGGTCAAAGTCTATGGTCCTGTTCATCCCGCTTTTATCTGCGGCAGAGGCCAGCACCACTTTTCGATGGATGGTGTCGATCTTTATTATTTCATCGGTTATGGTCACATAGCTTCCGCCATCCTTATGCTCGTCCGGAAGGAAATAGGTGATGGAGACAGCCGGGCGCTTTCCACTGTCCAGAGCAGCTGCAATCAGGCAAAGTTCCCGGTTAAGTTCTTCCAGGGCGGATTCTGTCAGTTCAGCCATCCTCCCGGTGGTTCGCTGTTCTTCTTCGACCATGTCACTGTATCCTGCCAGAGCGTCAAAAGAAGAAAACTGAGCTGCTCTGTCGCAGAGACTCATATGGGGACGGGAGGGGGACTGCCAGTGGGGATGGTCAATGATATCCGCGTAAAGATCCCGTCCGTTCGGTTCGCCGTCCTTTAATCCTCTGGCCATTGCTCGTCACCTCCATGGATGTCCCCGGAAATTTCGTTATCTGTACAGAGCGAAGAGTACCTGGAAACGTCTGAAGCAGGCTTCGTTTTCTGTGTGGCGGCGTGGCCGCCGATCTGACTGTTCCTAAGGATCGTGGTGGCGCCGTCGAGAAGGTTCATGCCTTTCAGGACAGCGTTTTTCCCGAAACGGTTTTTCAGCTCCAGCGCGGCCTTCTGTATCTTTCGCTCCTTTTCATCAGCAGCGCGTTCGGCATCGCGTCTTCGCTCTATTTCTTCATAATCTGTAAAAAGGTTCATCTGTTCCGGAGCTTCCTCCGGAATCTCATCCTCTTTCACCAGGTCTATGGCTGCGACATTGACACGACGGACGGTCAGATCGGGGTCGATGATCCTGTCATACAATTCCATCATACAGGCAACGATCCTGCGGGCGGAAGAGGTCCATACCTCCAGATTTCCCGTCCCGTGAGCATGACCGGGACAAACGCGCCCGTAGTAATCCGTACCGATTTTGCCCCGGTATGGTTTTCCGGTCGAAGAATATCTGTATTGATTTTCTTTCTGCGCTTTTCCCGGAAAGGCGGGGGTGACGGAGGTACGGTCATAGTTGACGGTCAGTTCGATCTTTTTTGTGACCAGCCGCTTCTGCAGCAGGTCCAGAGCCAGCAGTTCTGTCATTTCTCTTATGATCAGCCTTGCCTTTTCTGTCGTGTACGGCTCCATCAGGACCTGGCCGGACCCAAGACTGCTGCTCTGCGGCTGATAAGATTTTATCGTGGGAATATCGGCAGGCTCCCAGCCCCAGGCGTGATCAATGACAAGCTCAGCGTTGATGCCGAGAGCCTTGTACAGCTTTCCTTCATCCTGTTCACTGAGTCTGGCGATATCCCCCATAGTGAAGCAGTGAAGGTTTTCCAGCCTTCTGGCAGTTCCACGGCCTATACGCCAGAAATCTGTGAGCGGTTTATGACACCAGAGAAGTTCACGGTAGGAGATCTCATCCAGTTCTGCGATCCGGACGCCGTCCTGACCGGCGGGGACATGTTTGGCAACGATATCCATGGCGATCTTCGCCAGGTAGAGATTTGTTCCTATGCCTGCTGTGGCTGTGATGCCGGTCGTGCGAAGCACCTCCCGGATCATCGTACCGGCGAGTTCATGCGCTGTCATGCCGTAGAGATTCAGGTAGGATGTCACATCCATAAAACACTCGTCGATAGAGTATATGATCATATCATCCGGACTGATGTATCTGGAGTAAATGGAGACGATCTTCGTGCTGATCTCCTCATAGAGCTTCATCCGGGGCGGAGCCACAAAGCAGGTGAGTTCCAGGGAAGGATCTGCCCTTAGAAGAGGCGCGCTGAAGGAGGTGCCGGAAAAATGGTAACTGTTATCTGTACCTTTTTGTATGGCGCCGAGCCGGATGGCATTCTGCAGACGTTCCCGGTTGATCTCCTTTATACGCTGTATCACCTCAAACAGACGGGCGCGTCCGGGAATGCCGTAAGCCTTTAAGGAAGGTGAAACAGCCAGACAGATCGTTTTTTCCGTCCGGTCCGGGTCGGCCACCACCAGGTGCGTGGTCAGTGGATCGAACCCGCGGTCTGCCGCTTCTGCACTTGCATAAAAAGACTTGAGGTCGATCGCGATATAAGTGTGTTGATTTTCTGGCGATTCGGATCTGCCCGGATCCCTTTTCTGATGATCTTTCACAGCCAGCTCCTTTTCCGCAGGTAAATGCAGCATCCGGGCGGAGGTACATCCCCCTTCTTGCGGCAGATCAGTCTCTGCTGAACAGGTCTCTTGTATATACTTTCTGTTTTACGTCATCGAGGACAGGATCATAGCGGTTGGCGATGATACAGCCGCACATTTTTTTGAATTTGCGGATATCGTTGACGACCCTGCTGCCAAAGAAAGTGGAGCCGTTTTCCAGCGTCGGTTCATAGATGACTACTGTGGTGCCCTTGGCTTTGATCCTTTTCATGATCCCCTGGATAGAAGACTGGCGGAAGTTGTCAGAATTGGACTTCATCGTCAATCGATATACGCCGACGACGATCTCTTTCTGCCGTGTCTCCTTGTCGGCGGAAAAGGTTTCGCTGCCGGCATAGGCACCGGCGATTTCAAGAACACGGTCTGCGATAAAGTCTTTTCGTGTCCGGTTGCTTTCCACAATGGCCTGGATCAGGTTTTCCGGAACATCCTGATAGTTTGCGAGAAGCTGCTTGGTATCTTTGGGAAGACAGTATCCTCCGTATCCGAAGGAAGGATTGTTGTAATAATCGCCGACTCTTGGGTCAAGGCATACGCCTTTAATGATCGGCGCCGTCTGAAGTCCCTTGACTTCTGCATAGGTGTCCAGTTCATTAAAATAGGATACCCGGAGCGCAAGGTAGGTGTTGACAAAAAGCTTGGTGGCTTCGGCTTCGGTATAACCCATGAAAAGAGTTTCCACAGGGTTTTTGATGGCCCCCTGCTGAAGAAGGCCGGCAAAGGTGCGGGCATCTTCCTGTGTCTGGTCATCACAGCCGATGATGATACGGCTTGGGTACAGATTGTCATAAAGTGCTTTGGATTCCCGCAGGAATTCCGGACTGAAAAGAATATTGCCCATGCCCATTTTTTCCCGGATATGGGCAGTATAACCGACAGGGACGGTCGATTTGATAATGACGGCCGGTTTCTCTGCCCGCCCGGCGGTCGATTCTTTGATGAGAGACAGTACACTCTCTACGGCGGAACAGTCAAAAAAGTTCTGCCTGGGATCGTAGTTGGTAGGCGCGGCAATGATAATGAAGTCGGCGTCCCGGTAAGCGGCGGCGCCGTCTGTGGTGGCGGACAGATCCAGCTTAAGCCTGCCTTTTCTGGCTTCGTCAAGGTATTTTTCGATATATTCATCCTGAATCGGAGAGATCAACTGATTGATCTTCCCGACTTTTTCCGGGAGAATATCGACGGCGGTGACCTGGTTGTGGCGGGAGAGAAGGACCGCAAGAGACAGGCCGACATATCCGGTTCCCGCAACGGCTATGTGATAACTGCGCTCGACCGGGATCTGGTCCGCGGCAGATGATTCGGCGAACATGTCGGCGGGATCAAAGGATAATGCTTCTGCAAGCGCCTCAAGCTGCGGGATGGAAGGGATAAATTCTCCGGATTCCAGACGCGACAGGAGATGGCGGTTAATACCGGTTTTTGCGGCAAGTTCAGTCTGGGTGAGCTTCTTTTCCCTGCGCCGGGATACGACAGTGTCGGCCAGAAGCCGGGGGGATAGTTTTTTCATTCTGATCTACCTTTCCTGGGAAAATGATTGTCTTGGAAAAATGTCATTTACGTAGAAGGTGCGGGCTGCGCGGATGAGATAGGTCAGATCCTGTATGCCGGCAGTCTCGTAAGGAGAATGCATGGCCAGCTGGGCAAGCCCTATATCAACGGTATTCATGGCAGCCTGCGTATTGGAGATATTGCCGAGGGTAGAACCGCCGGCCTCATCGGAGTGATTGAAAAAGACCTGGTAAGGGACTCCGGCGAGACGGCACACTTCCTTAAAGAAGGCGGCGGATACGCTGTCGGTACAGTATTTCTGGTTTGCGCTGTATTTGATGACGATTCCTTTTCCAGGAAGCGGGCGGCTCACCGGGTCTGCCTTTTCCGGAAAAGCCGGGTGGACCGCATGCGCGTTGTCGGCGGAGATCATAAAACTCCGTGCCAGAAGGATCATGTAGTCTTCTTCCGTGCCGCCCTGAACAAGAACGATCCGGCGCAGAGTGTCTTTTAAGAAGCCGGAGGCAGCTCCCTGTTTTGTGGAGCTTCCGACCTCTTCATTATCCAGAACGCAGCATACATTGATATATGGACTGAGCCCGCCGGAGTCTTTGATGCCCTGTACAGAAGCATAGGCACACTCCAGATCGTCCAGGCGGGGAGCGGATATAAACGCATCATCGGCACCCCAGATCGTTCCTTCCATACGGTTATAGACAAACAGGTCATGAGACAAAACTTCTAAGGCTTCACCGGATGGATCACAGGCCGTGTATTGCGCTTCCGTCTTCACGCAGACGGCAGGATCCTTTAGAAGTTCCGTTACAAGGTCTGCCGGCTTTTCAGCAGATGTGCCGGCGGGACTGTCTTTGATCCCATAGAGCGGCAGGAGGTGTTTCTGTACGCTGAGATCCACCCCTTTGTTTGCGTCCCGGTTCATATGGATGGCCAGGCTCGGGATCATCAGAAGATCCCTTTTAACATCGATCAGCTTTTCGACCAGCTTCCCGTTTTCTTTGACCATCACCCTGCCGGCGACGGAAAGGGGGCGGTCAAACCAGGGAGCGAGGAGAGCCCCTCCGTATTTTTCTACATTGATCCTTATATAGGATTTTTCTGCTTCGATCTGTGGATTTTCTTTGATCTTAAGGGAAGGAGAATCACTGTGGCTGGCAATAATGTGAAATGGCTTTAACAGGCTGCCGGAGGAACTGTCCTGCTCAGGAAGGGTAAAGGCGATGACCGCTGAATGATTGCGGATCACAAAGTATTTTCCACCGGAGGACAGGTTCCAGTGTTCATCCTCAAAAAGTTCTGTAAAACCGGCAGTCCTCAGCTGTTCTGAAATATTGAAGACCGCATGAAATGCAGTAGGACTTTCTTTGATAAAATCGATCAGATTTTTGGCGTTTTTCCTGAATTCGTTCATTTTTACCTCTTTCATGGCGCATCTGCCGCGCCTGTGACGGCGGTTGAGAAAGGCAGCTGCAGCCTTTGTCTTTCTATATGAAAACACCGCCCATTATACCAAATACATCGTAGAGCATCAAGGGCGATGCAGAAAATTGCATGGCCGGCCAGCTGCCCGGCCTTACTGTTCACAGTCGAATGGAATTATCTGTGAATTTCCCTTCGATATTTTGGTTTTCTTTATTTTTTTAGTGCAAAATGAATATTTATAGAGTATAATAAAAAGTCAGGAGCAGTTCATTTTCCTGGCACTGGAGTACAGGAGAATGTGCTGAACGGGTTCAGATCCTATTTTAATTTTTTTATACCATATTTCTTTTGAAAAGAAAGGAGAAGTTATGAATTTACTTGATGTTTTGATGGGGTCCATGACGTCAGAGGAGTCTCTGGAGGCAATGTCCAGGAAGACAGGTGCCACTGCCGAGCAGACCAAACGACTGGTGGCAGAAGCACTTCCGGTCATGATGAAATCCATGACGGATAACGCATCCAGATCCGAAGAAGATGCCAGATCTCTTCTTGGCGCCCTGCAGCAGCATCAGCAGAGAGGAGCCATGAATAAACAGTTTGGCGAGGCGGATGAAGAAGATGGCGCAAAGATCGTGCGGCACATCCTTGGAGATAATTCCGAGGAGGTCGTGAATGCACTCGCAGCTGATACCGACATGAACAAAGAGCAGGTCAGCCGTTCTCTGGCAAGCCTTGCACCGGCGCTTCTTTCCGGTCTTTCCGCAGCAACGAGTTCGGCACAGCAGTCGGGCGGATTTGACTTTACGGATCTTCTCGGTATGTTTATGGGCGGCGGAGCGCCTCAGCAGCAGAGCAGCGCCATGGGTATTCTGGGCAGCCTTCTGGGCGGCGGAGCACCGCAGCAGTCAGCTTCATCCGGACTTGGCGGTCTTCTTGGCGGCCTTTTAGGCGGCGGAGCACCCCAGCAGCAGTCGGGCGGCCTTCTTGGCGGTCTTCTGGGCGGCGGAGCACCTCAGCAGACGGCTTCGTCCGGGATCGGGGATCTTCTTGGCGGCCTTTTAGGCGGCGGAGCACCCCAGCAGCAGTCGGGCGGCCTTCTTGGAGGCCTTCTGGGCGGCGGAGCACCTCAGCAGCAGTCTGCCGGTATGGGCGGCCTTCTTGGAAGCCTTCTGGGCGGCGGACAGTCTCAGCCGAGCGCCAGCGCTTTTGACGGCGGCGATCTGCTGAGCATTCTTCTCAAGCTTCTGTAAGGAACAACGGAGACAGTATGTGTGCTGTTTCTTTATGCTTTGTCCGGCAGATCGGTTTGTGAAACAGGCATATGCAGATACATATACATATACATATACTGAAATATAATTACTGGAAAGAGGAGTTATACTTTTATGCAGGTCACAAATGATATCAAGTATGTAGGTGTGAATGATCATCAGGTGGATCTTTTTGAAGGGCAGTATGTGGTCCCTAACGGGATGGCTTACAATTCCTACGTGATCCTGGATGAGAAGATCGCTGTCATGGATACAGTGGATATCCATTTTACCCATGAATGGCTGGATAACCTGGCAGATGTGCTGGACGGAAGAAACCCTGACTACCTGGTGGTTCAGCATATGGAGCCGGATCATGCGGCCAATATCGGAAACTTTATGAAGGTTTATCCGGAAACGACCATCGTCGCCAATCAGAAGACGTTTGTAATGATGGATCAGTTCTTTGACCTGGCACCGGAGACAAAAAAGCTGACTGTGAAGAACGGCGAGAGCCTGACTCTTGGAAAACATGTGCTTACCTTTGTATTTGCCCCCATGGTACACTGGCCGGAAGTCATGGTGACTTATGACAGCACGGATAAGGTCCTGTTTTCGGCGGACGGGTTTGGCAAGTTCGGTGCCAATGACGTGGAAGAACCATGGGATGATGAAGCCCGCCGTTACTATATCGGCATTGTAGGCAAGTACGGCGCACAGGTGCAGAAGCTTCTGGGCGCGGCCGGCGGCCTGGATATTTCCATGATCTGCCCGCTGCACGGCCCTGTTCTTACCGAGAATCTCGGCCATTACATCAGTCTTTATGATACCTGGTCCTCCTATAAGCCGGAAGCGGACGGCATCGTAGTCGCCTATACTTCTGTTTACGGCAATACAAAACAGGCAGCAGAGCTTCTTGCAGCCAGGCTGAAAGAGAAGGACTGCCCGAAGGTGGTCGTATACGATCTGGCACGCTGCGATATGGCCCAGGCGGTCGCGGATGCTTTCCGCTACAGCAAGCTGGTGCTGGCGACAACCACGTATAATGCGGATATCTATCCCTTTATGCGCGAATTTATTGATCATCTCACCGAGCGCAATTTCCAGAATCGTACCGTTGCCTTTATCGAAAATGGTACCTGGGCTCCTCAGGCTCTTAAAGTCATGAAGGAAAAGCTGAGCGGCTGTAAGAATCTGACCTGTATCGATACTTCCGTGACCATCCGGTCCGCTCTTAAAAAAGAGACCCGCGACGCGATTGAGCAGATGGCAGCAGAACTTTGCAAGGACTATATCGCACGTTCACCGGAGAAGGCGGACAAGAACGATATGACAGCCCTGTTCCGCATCGGGTATGGTCTGTATGTCGTTACCTGCAATGACGGAAAGAGAGATAACGGTCTTATTGTAAATACTGTTACACAGGTTTCCGATAATCCGAACAAGGTGGCTGTGAATATCAATAAGCAGAATTATTCCTACCATGTGATCCAGCAGACCGGAAAACTGAATGTGAACTGTCTGTCTGTGGAAGCTCCGTTCTCCGTATTCCAGCATTTTGGATTCCGCAGCGGCCGTACCGTAGATAAGTTCGCGGATTACGAAGCGATCCGCTCGGACAACGGGCTTTATTTCCTGCCGAATTATATCAATGCCTTTATGTCTCTGGAAGTGGAGCAGTTTGTGGATCTGGGGACCCATGGCATGTTTATCTGCAGCGTGACCGAAGCGCGTGTCATGTCGGATAAGGATACCATGACCTATACCTACTATCAGAACAATGTAAAGCCGAAACCGCAGACGGAAGGCAAGAAGGGATTTGTCTGCAAGGTATGCGGATATATTTACGAAGGAGATACCCTTCCGGATGATTTTATCTGCCCGCTTTGCAAACATGGCGCAGCAGATTTTGAACCGATCAGATAAGCGGTCCGGTCAGGTAAGATATGAATATGCCGGTTTCTGAGATCCGGCAGATCTTACACAGGGAATGGCATCACGGCGTCCTGCTGCGGCGGGACGCCGTGTTTATTTCAGGAATGAAATGGATCGGACAAACAATACCGGATATGGAGGAGAAAGATGAAAATTGGTTTTATAGGCATGGGCAATATGGCCCAGGCACTGGCGCAGGGGTTTAAAAATGCGGGCCTGGTCAGAACAGAAGATATGTATGCTTTTGCACCGAACCAGACAAAGCTGGCGGCAAACGCAGAGAAGATCGGTTTTATCCCCATGCCTTCAGCAAAGGAACTGGTAAAGAATTCTGAAATGATCATCATGGCATGCAAGCCGTATCAGATCGAGAGTGTGCTCTGCGAACTGGGAGATGCGCTGAACGGCAAGGCGCTGGTTTCGGTTGCTGCCGGATGGGATTTTGAGAAATACAGCAGATTTCTGGACCCTTCTGTGCGGGTACAGTTTGTGATGCCCAGCACACCGGCCATGGTGGGGGAGGGTGTCCTTTTATTTGAGGACAGGAATACCCTTCTTCCGGAGGAGAGGGAAGAGGTCATGCGTCTGATGGATGCCGTGGGGATGGTGGAAGTCCTTCCTTCCCGCCTCATGGGGATCGGGGGAGCGGTAACCGGCTGCGGCCCGGCTTTTGTGGATATGATGATGGAAGCTTACGCGGATGCTGCCGTGAAATACGGCATCCAGCGGCAGACGGCCTACCGTCTGGTATCCCAGATGGTGCTCGGTGCGGCAAAGCTTCAGACGGTGACCGGGGAGCATCCGGGCAGTCTGAAGGATAAAGTATGTTCACCCGGGGGAACGACCATCTGTGGGGTCGCCTCTCTGGAGGAGGACGGACTGCGCAGTGCCTGTATTCACTCCATCGATGCTGTCATGTCGAAAAAGTAAGCGGGGGGATCTGATGGAAGTACTGGAGAAGAAGATGCAGGAAGATGAAGCCTTAAACATCGGAAAGCGGGCGGAGGAGGAAGAGATCCTGAAGATCAGGAAACAGGCGGAGCGAAGTATCATCAAGACTTACCGCAAGCAGCTCTGGAGCTGTTTTACCCGGGCGGTCCAGGATTATGAGCTGATCAGGGACGGGGACAAAATCGCAGTCTGTATTTCGGGCGGAAAGGATTCCATGCTGATGGCCAAGCTGTTTCAGGAACTTCACGCGCACGGGAAGCAGAATTTTGAAGTGGTTTATCTGGTTATGAATCCGGGTTACAACGATATAAATTACCAGAGGATCCTCCATAACGCGAAAGTCCTGGGTGTTCCCATCACTGTTTTTGAGTATCGTATATTTGATGTAGTGGCCGGGGAAGGCGATTCTCCCTGCTATCTCTGCGCCAGAATGCGAAGGGGTGCTCTGTATGCAAAGGCGAAGGAGATGGGCTGTAATAAGATCGCCCTGGGGCACCATTATGATGATGTGATCGAAACGATCCTGATGGGGATGCTTTACGGCGGCCAGGTCCAGACCATGATGCCGAAGCTTCACAGTGTGAATTTTGAGGGTATGGAGCTGATAAGGCCCATGTACCTGATCCGGGAGGCAGATATTATACGCTGGGCGAATTATAATGATCTGCACTTTATCCGGTGCGCCTGCCGTTTTACGGAAATGTGCGCTTCCGATGAGGATGCGGACAAAAAGTCGAAGCGCACGGCGGTCAAGCATCTGATCGAACAGCTGGCAAAAGAAGACCCGGTCATCGAAAGCAACATATTTAAAAGTGTGCAGAATGTAAATCTTACAACGATTATTGCCTATAAAAAGGATGGAGTGAAGCATCACTTCCTGGATGATTATGATGAAATATGCTGTATGGAAGGTTCTTCTGCAGAAGGTTCATCATGACAGGTGTGATTCATGACAGGTGTGATTCGGGAAAAGTGTGATATGAAAATAATAGCGCATATGGAAAGTGACTTTCCTTCGAAGTTCGGGATCCCGAGGCAGAGCGGGAGAGCAGAAAAACTGGTTTCAAGGATCGTTTTTGAGCCGGAATACAGAGTGCCGGAAGCGCTGCGGGGGATCGAAGAGTTCTCGCATCTCTGGGTGATCTGGGAATTCTCTGCGAATATCCGGGAGAAATGGACACCTACGGTGCGGCCTCCCCGGCTTGGCGGCAACAAAAGGACCGGTGTATTTGCCACCCGCTCCCCGTTCCGGCCGAATCCCCTGGGACTTTCCTGCGTGAGGCTTCTCGCCTGCCGCCAGGACGAAAAGCTCGGCCCGGTCCTGTATGTGGGCGGGGCAGATCTGATGGACGGTACGCCGATCTATGATATTAAGCCGTACATCCGGGCGGATCTGCATCCGGATGCCCGCTGCGGCTTTGTGGATACCCATCCGGACACTTATGTGACGGTCAATTTTCCGGATGAATATCTCGAAAAAGTGCCCGAAGATAAGAGAGAGGCTCTGCTGGAGATTCTGCGGGAGGATCCGAGACCTGCTTATCAGAACGACCCGGAGCGGGTCTACGGCCTTCCTTTTGCAGGAGTGGATGTACATTTTAAGGTTTCAGAGGGGATCCTGACGGTCTGCGGCGTGGATAAATTCCCAGAATAAACCCCTTAAGAGCGGACAACTTGTGGAAAATCACGTTTTTTCGGGCAGTATCAAGAAATACTTGAAAAAAGCCTCCCTGTTTTATAAAATATTCCTTTGGAAGTTTTTGCGGCGTCAGCTGCATTCACGCATAGATCAGATTACTTGGAAACAGGAGTGCGAAAGTTATGAGAAAAATAGTGGTAAAATTTGGCGGCAGTTCGCTTGCGAATGCGGAGCAGTTCAAGAAGTCGGCAGACATCGTGCGGCAGGATGCATCCAGAAGATATGTGATCCCTTCCGCTCCGGGCAAACGCTTTGACGGAGATACCAAGGTTACGGATATGCTCTACGGATGTTATCGTACGGCGGAAAAGGGACTGGATTTTACCAATCAGCTTCGGGCGATCCGCGAGCGGTATAATGAGATCATCCTGGGACTTTCTCTGGATCTTTCTCTTGATGATGAATTTGAAGTGATCGAACAGAATTTTAAGAACGGAGCCGGCCTGGAATATGCGGCTTCCCGCGGAGAATATCTGAACGGGAAGATCATGGCTGCCTGTCTCGGGTACGAATTTGTAGATGCCGCTGAGGTGGTCCGTTTTGAAACAGACGGCGGCTTTGATCCCGAAGTGACCAACCAGCTGATGGCGGCAAGGCTTGAAACCTGTGAAAGAGCGGTTATCCCGGGATTCTACGGAGCCGAGGAAAACGGAAAAGTACGTACCTTCTCACGGGGAGGTTCGGATATTACCGGATCGCTGGCAGCCCGGGCTATCTGTGCGGATATGTATGAAACCTGGACGGATGTTTCCGGATTCCTTGTGACAGATCCCAGAATCGTTAAAAATCCGGAGACGATCGAGACGATCACGTACCGTGAGTTAAGAGAGCTAGCCTACATGGGCGCCACTGTCCTGCATGAGGAGGCAATCTTTCCGGTCCGTAAGGAAGGCATTCCCATCAATATCGAAAAATCTCTCATGAACAGTGAGATCGGATTCGGACGTAAGGTCCTGCAGGTATTTGAGGATCAGGGAATCAGCTTTGAACATATGCCTTCCGGGATCGATACGATGACCATCTATGTGCATCAGTCGGAGTTTGAAGAGAAGGAACAGCAGGTGATCGCCGGGATCCACCGGGCAGTGCAGCCGGATTTTGTAGAGATGGAATCGGATCTGGCACTGATCGCGGTAGTAGGACGCGGCATGAAGTCTACAAGAGGTACGGCAGGCAGGATCTTCTCTGCCCTTGCCCATGCTAATGTCAATGTCAAGATGATCGACCAGGGTTCCAGCGAGCTGAATATTATCATCGGTGTGGAAAATCGTGATTTTGAAACCGCTGTCCGGGCAATTTATGATATCTTTGTTATCACACAGATGTAAATGGAGAGATCGTTTTAATCGGTTACTGCCGGCGCAGGTATGTGCCGTGCTGGAGAATAAATGGCGGAGGCCCCTTCTGAAAAAATGCAGAAGGGGTTTTTCAGAATAACGAGAAAGCCGGAAAAGGTTGAAACAGAGGGAGAGATGGATAAACCGGAAGTCAGGATTTCCGTGCGGAATCTTGTTGAATTTATTTTGCGAAGCGGCGACC
>CACZPF010000183.1 GCA_902782975.1 uncultured Lachnospiraceae bacterium | reverse complement strand
TCAATGCATAATAAATTTTGAGGGGGGTATATGAAAAAAATAAGAATTCTTATGGCAGTTGTTTCTCTCACAATCATCTTATGCTCTTCTGTTTCAGCCGGAGTAGCAGAGTATAAATTCAAGTTTCCTGATTATACGCATGCTGTCGGAAGCATGCGGTGGAGCGGATTAAATCCTGTCGTTGGGGGAACTCCATATGTTTATCCGGATTATACATACCACTCTACGAATTATTTTATTTCCCCGCTTCCAGGAACTACAGCGCAGGCAACGGATATTCAAACAGTTTCCATAAGAAGTAAAAAATATTTCACATGGAAATCAGGCTATGGTGGTTATCTGATGATGTCTTATTTAGCCGGATATCCGGATTCATCCGTTCCTTATTGGCCGGAATATGACGTAAAAGGAGTTTGGTCAGATTAATAATAAGTGATAAGGCCAATAATAATAAGTGATAAGGCCAATAAGACAGATGTCTTGTTGGTCTTATTTTGATGAAAGGCAGATAGATGAAACGTTTGATTTCTTTTCTTTTTCTGGCAGTGGTATTAGTTGCTTCTTGTACCGGCTGCGGCAATACTGATTCATCAACAACAATATCCGAAGCGGAAAGAGATATTTTTGAGGATTGTGATATGCTTTCTTTGAAGGCAGAGATTCCTTCTTCCTATCCGGTAAGAGCAGAAGTCTGCCGGGCAGACTTTTTTGAGCCAGATGCAGAAGTTCTGGAAAATGTTTTGATGAAGAATGAACCTGATCAGGAAACAGAAGATGCTTATGGAAAAACGGTATCTTACAGGGTGAATGAAGAGTTTTTGAGCATATATACCAAGCTTATCAAAGGTGGCTTTATGTATGCGGGTTTTGGAGATGATTTTCCAAAAACGAGCGAGACATATGCTTTGGAAAGGCAGTTATCAAAGCAGTACGACCTTCCGAATTATATGGGAGTGATTACGGAGAATGAGCTATTCATCCCCTATTCGGAAGGAGATCTTTCTTTTATGTCAAAAGAGGATGTCCAGGAGAAGCTGTTTGGGATTCTTGATTCCTGTAAACTGCCGCAGTTATCTATAAGAAGATGGTTTTCAAGAGATAAAGAGACGCTGAATAAAAATCGTGAGATATATAATGAATCAAGGAAGGAGACAGAGAGAAAAAAAGCTGCAGCACTGGGAGAAGAATCCATATTTGAACCGATAGAGTATGTTTTTACGGAAAAAGATGAGAATTATCAGGCAGCTTTTCAGCAGATCATTAATGACATTCCGGTGACGACTATCGGTTGGTATCAGGATAATCTTGTTGATGAGCCGATAATTACTGCCGGGGAGATGATATGGAGTGCTGACAGAGAACTGATGCAGCTTACTTTTAATAATCTTTTACAGGTAGTAAAATCGGAAGAGACGGTTGATGTCTGTTCTCCCAGGGAAGCATTGGAAGTCTATGTAAAAGATTATAATGAAACAATGCATTTTGAGGAAACAGAGATTATTAATATAGAACTTAATTATGTTGCTTTAAAGGTGAAAGATCAGGGATTACTCTTGCTGAGGCCAGCATGGATAATCTCTACATTGACCCTGAAAGAAAATGAATACGGTGAACGTATGCCTGACTATGCGGTAAAAGCGGTTGATGCAGAAAGAAAAGTGATTTTACAGAATAATTATTTTTCGGAACAGGTAATGAAATGATTATAAAGGGCTTGAAGATTCAGATAAAGCAGATTCTCTCCCTGAGATTAATTCTTGTCAGTCTTTTTTTTGCAGCTGCGCATGCCGCCTCTATAAGCGGACTTATTAAGGACGCCTCAGATTCCTGGTATCTTGTAGGACTCAGCAATACTTCCGGGATACGGTTTCTGTCGATTTATTTTCTTCCACCCATGGTTTTTTCTTATTCTCTTACTGAAGAATGGAATAATCATGTATCGGAATTGTGGATCATCAGAAACGGAATAAGAAATTATACCTTGTCCAAATTCATGACATGTGCCGTGGGAGGCTTCCTATGTGTTTTCCTTGGCATGGTATTCCTTTTTCTTGGGTTAAATCTGTTTTTGCCTGAGTTTGCCCGGTCCGATGGGAACAATATATACGAAATGGTTTTTTTGCATGGAAAACGATTATCGGGATATCTGCTTTTTTTGACGGATAATGGGTTGTCAGGTGCGGTAAGTGCTGTATTCGGCATGTTGTGTTCAACCTTTATCATGAGTCCGTTGACGGCGGTCACAGCTCCCTTATGCGTCGATATGGCATTATCCTTGCTGAGGTCATTATTTAAGCTTCCTGAGCTGTTTGACCCGATGATCTGGATGCTGGCAGATGGAGATGTTCTCAATATACGAAGCCTTATTGTCGGCAGATTCCTCTTTTGCATTTTGCTGGTACTTCTGATGTGTTTTATCGGAGTGAATAAAATGGTTCGGAGGATTGAAAATGCATGATCGAAGGATTCTTACGGGGATAATGCGAAACTCCCTGGTTCGGTGGATGGAGAACAGCAAAAAATGGCTGATCCTTGGCATAACCCTTCTTTTTGGCGGATATGTTTTCATTCCTATGGTACGGGTAGCTCTTTTTTTCAAAGAGACACTTCCGCCGGTCGGATTTGTATTTTATCTGTCTTTCTTTCAGATGATCGTTCTTCACTGCGGAGTAACGGTGCTTCTTTTTACGGATATTCTTAAATTGGATGCCTATGATTACTGGGAAATAATCAGAACAGGGAGAAAACAGTATATAGTCGGTCAGATTGGTCTGATGATGGGTCTTGCAGCAGGATATGTGGTATTACTGCTTCTGTTGTCTGTGGTTATTACTCTTCCTGCAGCTGGTTCTTTCAGAACATGGGGAAGAATTATAAAGACCATGAGCCAGAATGTGCAGGATCTGGTAAAACAGTCCGGGATCAGTATTAGTTATGGTGTAAGCCGGTCCGTGATCAACAGACTTACCCCTGTTTCAGCTCTTATCTTCAGTGTCCTTTTTATGTGGCTCACCATGGTTTTTCTGGGGATGGTCAGGATTTTCTGTACAGTCTTTTTTTCAAAAATGACAGGGATCGCCATATCCGGAGTTTTAATTGCCATGACCATGTTTTCCATGTTTCTGGGATGGATAAGCCTGGGGAGGTGGCTCTTATTTGTCTCGCCATTGTCCTGGGCTAATATCGCTGTCCTTGACTGGGAACGGACAGGAACGATGCCTTCACCTTCATATGCAGCATTATTTTTGATCATAGGAAATGCTGTCATGGGGGTCTGCGCGATTGCAGGCTTTTCACGAAAGGATGCTGAATGATATGAATACCATACAGACGAAAGGACCTGGAATAATATGGCTGCCTATGTTGAAATCAACAATCTGACGAAACAGTTCGGGGAAGTAAAAGCCCTGGATAATGTTTCGCTGAAGCTGGAAAAGGGAAAGATCCATGGCATCATCGGGCGGAACGGATCCGGAAAAACCGTTATGCTGAAATGTATCTGCGGGTTTATGAAGCCCACATCCGGAGAGATCCTGGTGGATGGAAAGAAGATCGTCTGCGGGAAGAAGCAGGATATGGGGATCATTATTGAGGTGCCGGGTTTTATAGACCATAAGAGCGGGATAAAGAATCTGGACTATCTTTACCGGCTGAATCATAAGGCGGATCCTGGAAAAATGAAGGAGACCATGAAGCTCACAGGTTTGGATCCGGAAAGTAAAAAACCCGTGGGAAAGTACTCTTTGGGGATGCGGCAGCGGCTGGCGATCGCCCAGGCGATAATGGAGGATCCGCCGCTTCTTCTTCTGGATGAACCCATGAACGGCCTTGACAACCAGGGGGTGCTGGATATCCGGGAAGTATTGAAAGAACTCCGGGAGAAGGGAAAGACAATCATT
>CACZPF010000182.1 GCA_902782975.1 uncultured Lachnospiraceae bacterium | reverse complement strand
TCGAAGACGGAACGGCGATCGTCCTTGGCCTGGCCAGAAAAACACAGGATACCCAGACCGGGACAGACCCTGAATATGTCGACAGGGAGATTGTGGTCACCAGGGTAACCGAAACCGCCCCGCGCGGGTATGAGAATTTCTATATGGACGGCGGCTTTATTGCTGTTTCCGAAAACTTCTTCACCGAAGATGAGAAGGAAATGTATGACTATTTTACAGAGGATCTGTTTATTCAGGCAGAGGATGCGGACGCGCTTCAGAAGGAACTGTCGGATCTTAAAATGTCCGGGGAGCCCTATAACCTGATCATGGTCACCAATTCCAACGAGGAGGTCAGAACAGCGAAAAATCTTATGCTCGCCCTGCAGATCTTCCTCTATGGATTTATTACCGTGATCACCCTGATCGGTGTGACCAACATTTTCAACACCATATCGACCGGTATGTCATTACGGGCCAGGGAATTTGCCATGCTGCGCTCGGTCGGCATGACCGGAAAGGAATTCAACCGCATGATCCGTCTTGAGAGTATCATGTACGGCAGCAGATCCCTCCTGATCGGGATACCGATCGGTGTTGCGATATCGCTGATATTCTATTACAAGCTCGGAAGCGAGCTTCACGCCGCTTTTATTTTCCCCTTCCGGGCGATATTGATTTCGATCATAGCGGTGTTTATCATCGTCTTTATCACGATGCATTACTCTGTTTCCAGAATCGGGAAGCAGAATATCATCGAAACGATAAGAAGGGAAACCATTTAACAAAGAAGGACGTTAACAAAGAGGGACAGTCCCAAAGTCATTAAGTTAAGCATCCCGGACGCCCCTCTTTATTAGCGTCCGGCATACTCCAGCGCTTTTCTGACCTGTTCACGTATGAAGTCGTAATCATCTCCCGGATGAGCCTCATACAGTTTTTCCTGTTCACAGAAGATCGATGGTACATAGTAATAATCATGACCTTCTGTTTTCTCCGGATATCTGTTCTCGTCGATCCATTCTACCGGAATCTTTCCTTTCTCAGGATCTTCGCTGATCAGTTCTGCCAGAGCTTTTCTGGCATTCCTGCAGTATGGGCAGCCTTCCATATAAAAAATATCCAGTTTCTTCATCATCTGATCTCCTTTCGACGATCTTCGGGACATAGATAATCATTGTCCCGGCAGCAGGTTTGTAAGTATTACCGTATGTTTTGCAAATTTCAGTTTCCTTTGTCTGAAATCAAATAGATAAATCAAATAGATGTTTTTTTAAGAATATGCTATAATAATATAATACATAATGCAAGAAGCAGTATATAAAAAATCGTACAAAAAATCTGAGAGGGGGAAATAATTTGGGCTTCGTGTTAAGTGAGAAAGGGTTTGAAAAGCTGATCCGGCATCTTTCCGACACATATCGGCTGTATGCACCGGTTTTAAAACCCGGCGAAGGACGCTTTACGGATACCGACGTTGTTCGATATGACTTTGTTAAGGATTCTGCAGAGATCGAGCTCTCAAAGAAATCGGATTATTCTTTTAAAGAAATACTGACGCCTCTTTCTGAGACCCTGTTCTATTTTACGGAACAGGAAATGAAAGAAGCAGATGCAGATGAACAGCCAGTCCTGGTTTTTTTAAGAAATTGTGACCTGCATGCTCTTAGAAGGCTGGACCAGATTTATCTGCAGAATGGAACCAGTCAGGACTGGTTTTATAACCGTATCCGCAGGAACCTTTCTTTTGCCCTCATCGGATGTGCAGAATCCTGTGAAGATGGCTTCTGTGTTTCCATGGGTGCAAATAAAAATGTGGAAGGATATCTTTTTTCCATAGACCAGGAAGACGGGAAATTCCTCTTTGATGTAAAAGATTTCTCTCTCCTTCCGGTATTTGCAGATCTGGGAAATGAAGCGGAAGTTACTCCCCGGTTTGTTACGGAAAATAAAGTGCAGGTTTCGATTCCGGAGACGGTTCCAAACAGTATTTACCAGAATCCCATCTGGGATGAATATAATACCCGCTGTATCGGATGCGGCCGGTGTAATTTCGTCTGTCCTACCTGTACCTGTTATACCATGCAGGATGTGTTCTACACAGAAAACGGGAAAGTCGGCGAGCGCCGCCGTGTTGCAGCCTCCTGTATGGTAGATGGTTACACAAATGTCGCGGGAGGCGGACAGTACCGGAAGAGCAGCGCAGAACGCATGCGCTTTAAAGTACTGCATAAGGTATATGATTTCAGAAGACGTTTTGGCTATGATATGTGTGTCGGATGCGGCCGGTGCGACATGGCATGTCCCGAGTATATTTCTTTCCCGGTGTGTATCAATAAACTGAACCGTGCAGTAAAGGAGGGGCAGATTCATGAGTAAACTGAAAAATCCTTATATTCCGTTTTCTTCCAGAATCCTCTCGATCATCCGGCATACGCAGAAAGAATATACCTTCCGTATGGAATATAAAGGGGAAGTCATCCCCGGACAGTTTTTCGAGGTTTCTGTCCCAAAGTACGGAGAAGCACCGATTTCTGTCAGTGGGATCGGGGAGGGTTTTGTGGATCTTACGATCCGCAAAGTCGGGAGAGTGACCGATGAAGTATTTGAACAGTACGAAGGCCAGTCTCTCTTTCTCAGAGGCCCCTATGGGAACGGGTTCGATCTTTCTTTGTATGAAACAGGGGAAGTTATCGTTGTCGCAGGCGGAACCGGGGTTTCTCCGGTACGCGGAGTAATCAGTGCCCTGGCAGAAACCACAGATGCGAAGGATAAGCATGTGATCGTTGGATTTAAGAGTCCGGAGGATATGCTGTTCCGGGAAGATTTGAAGGAATGGTCAGATAAACTGGATCTCATCCTTACGGTGGACGGTGCTCCGGAAGGATATGATGGAAAGATCGGCCTTGTTACCCGCTATATTCCCGAGGTGCCTGTGCGAGATGTTAAAAATGCCAGAGCAATCGTTGTCGGACCACCGCCCATGATGCGTTTTTCTGTGAAAGGTCTGCTGGAAAAAGGTTTTGAAGAGAAGAATATCTGGGTTTCCCAGGAAAGGAAAATGTGCTGCGGCCTTGGAAAATGCGGCCATTGCCGTATCGGGGAAAAATATGTCTGCCTGGACGGTCCGGTGTTTAACTATGTAGAAAGCAAAGAGATGATCGATTAGGGGGTACGGAATGGGAAAGGATATCAATGTAAAAAAGCTGAAAAAGAATGCGTTCCGTTATTCCAAGGTTCGCAACGAAACGGCATCCCGCGTACGGATACCGGGAGGCGTGGTCAGTGCCAGAAGTATGGGCAGGATCGCAGAAA
The DNA here is from genome assembly GCA_902782975.1 of uncultured Lachnospiraceae bacterium. Taxonomy (GTDB): domain Bacteria; phylum Bacillota; class Clostridia; order Lachnospirales; family Lachnospiraceae; genus Blautia_A. The sequence continues at coordinate 2,156 of CACZPF010000182.1, read as the reverse complement.
TTGCCGAGAAGTATGGAAATGGAACGATTTTTGTGACAAACCGTCAGGGAGTAGAAATACCCGGCATTGACATTTCCAATATAGATGCCGTGAACCGGGAACTGCAGCTGATTATCGACGAAACCAAAGTAAACCAGGATGAACGTGAAAAAGGATATCCCGCTTCCGGGACCCGGAATATTGTGGCATGTCCCGGTTCCAGGCTCTGTCCCTTCGGCTGTTACGACACCACAGATCTTGCCAGAAAGATGGATCAGGCCATTTTCCCGAACAACCTGCATTTTAAAGTGGCATTTACAGGATGTTCCAACGATTGTGCCAAGGTGCGGATGAATGACTTTGGCATCATCGGCATGACAGAACCACAATATAATAAAGACCGGTGTGTCGGCTGTGAACAGTGTGTAAAATACTGCCAGAAACGTTCCGTCGGCGCTCTGAAAATGGTGAACGGGAAAATCGTGCGGGATACAGATCTGTGCATCGGCTGTGGTGTATGTGTAACTTACTGTCCAACGCGCGCCTGGACCCGAAGCAGGGAACGATATTTCCGGCTTGTTCTGCTTGGACGAACCGGCAAAGTAAATCCACGCCTGGCCCAGGATTTCATCAAGTGGGCTGATGAACAGAGCGTGTTCAAAATCGTGAAAAATGCCTATGCCTATGTGGAAGAATACATAGACAGAAATGCTGTTGAGGGAAAAGAACATGTCGGCTATATCGTGGACCGTACTGGATTTGACGAGTTTGTAAACTGGATCATGAAGGATGTTGTCCTTCCTGAAAAAGCAGAAGTCGCCAGAAGAATTTACTGGGAAGGGAAACGATATGACCGGAGCAACAACCTGAAATAAACGCCCGACGCAGGAATCTGCCTCCCATTATGAGGGCAGACTCCTTTTGCCATGATTACAGCCAGCATGCGGCATGAACAGCACCTTTTCTGACATACAGGGAGGTGCTTTCGTGTTGACAAAAGAAAAGCCGGAATGTATTATCAGATGGGTGATGTAAATGACACTTAGAGCAGGGATAAATGTGAAAGCAATATTTATCATTTATATGCAGATGTGCTGCCCCTGTGTTGTGAAAGGAGTTAACTCATGATTGTTAATGTATTCGCGGAAGAACTGGAACAGGTATTAGAAAATGCATCAAAGACGGACGCATTTGCCGGAGGTACTATCTTCGGTATGGCTTTACAGACCGCTATTATAATCGGACTTGTCTGGTTTATCCTGGAGGTCATCGCAGGCTGGAAGATTTTTACCAAAGCCGGCCGGCCCGGATGGAAATCGCTCATACCATTTTTAAGTGACTATGTAGAATTCGATCTTTGCTGGAAGGGAAAAGGCATATTAGGCCTGGTTATTTCCGTTTTGATAACGGCATCTTATGTGATAGATGCATATATTTCAGAACCATGGCCAACCTGGGTCATGGCCGTCAATACTGTGATCTCACTGAATATCCTGGTTCTTTCCCTCATGGAGAACCGCAGACTGGCAAAATCTTTCGGAAAAGGGACGGGGTTCTTTCTCGGATTACTGTTCCTGGGGCCGTTGTTCAGATTGATCCTCGGATTTGGTAATGCAGAGTATCAGGGACCGCAGGATTAAGAGATGAAATAAAAGCAGCTCCTGCTTACAACGAATCGTAAGCAGGAGCTGCTTTTTTGCATTCAGGCAATTAAGTGCATGCACACGGATCTGCATAGGAAATATGCCGACTTGCGCGGCGCAAATCCGGCGCAGTAAACGCCAAAGTAAAGAGAACTTTGTCGTCTACTATAAATACAAATGGACAATCCCCGTGTGTTCATGCCAGTATGAATTCTGCTCTATTTGCTGTTTCCGATGAATTGCCGACCCATATTTCGAATGTGCCGGGTTCGATGACCGGGTTTCCGTCATGACCTGTGAAAGACAGCATTTCTCTGGTGATCTCGAAGGATACCTGTTTTTCTTCGCCGGGGGCAAGTGTCACTCGACAGAAGTCTTTCAGCTCCCGCACCGGACGGACAAGGGAGGAGACACAGTCATGGATATACAGCTGAACGACTTCCGTACCCGTGCAGGTTCCTGTATTTGTCACTGTCACGGACGCTTTCAGGCATGCCCCGGACGGATCTGATAGATCATCCATGCGGACCGTAT
>CACZPF010000181.1 GCA_902782975.1 uncultured Lachnospiraceae bacterium | reverse complement strand
TTGATACGCGGGGCAAATTCAAGCGGACCGCGGAAGCCGCCAGGTTCTACTTCCTTTTCAGGCAAGGGACCTGTAAAGAGTGTATCCTGGTTGCCGATCAGGCGCAGATTTTCGAAAACAAGCCTGTCACCATCCGCATAAAGGGCAATGGCCTGCCCGGCTTTTTTACCGGGGCCGGCTGTATTTTCGATAGTCAGGTTTTTCAGAATAATATCGTGGGTATGGACAAAAAAAGTCTGTGTGCGGAATGTTCCCCTTTTTATACCGTCTTCGAGAATCTCGTATGCTCCCAGACTGCCTGTAATCATCGTACTTTCCGGAGTAGAGCCTTCTCCTTCCAATGTGATATATGGTTTTGTCAGGGAGATTCTTTCGTGATAAATGCCTGGTTCAAGCCGGATACAGATTTTTTCTGTGTTTTCTTCCGGAATCTCATCCAGAACTGCCTGTATGCTTTGCCCTAAACTGACTGTAATGATATGCTCTTTAAATTCTGTATCTTTATTTCCGATGCTCATATATTCCTCAATTTCTCCCGGGAATTTTACAATCACGCCTTCCATTTTTCCCTTCATGCCGCATTACTGCGTCAATAATGGCAGATTTGAAACATAGTTTCAAACTTAACTTCAGACTTCTGCCCCCCGGACGATGGTATAGACGCGCCTGGTATAATAAAATGATCGGATAGAGAAGATGTCCTTTCCCTATCCGATCCGGTATTCATGTTACTTTATAAATTCCTGCCATTCTCTTTACGCAGATTTTTACGGCTGTTTTCCGATGTAGGCCAGAATACCTCCGTCCACGTAGAGAATATGGCCATTGACAAAGTCCGATGCAGGAGAAGCAAGGAATACGGCTGCTCCCATCAGATCCTCCGGATCGCCCCAGCGCTCTGCCGGTGTCTTGGCAATGATGAAGCTGTCAAAGGGATGACGGCTTCCATCAGCCTGACGTTCCCGAAGCGGTGCTGTCTGCGGTGTAGCGATATATCCCGGTCCAATGCCGTTGCACTGGATGTTGTAGCCGCCGTACTCGGAGGCAATGTTTCTGGTCAGCATCTTGAGACCGCCCTTGGCAGACGCGTAGGCAGAGACTGTCTCTCTTCCCAGTTCACTCATCATAGAGCAGATGTTAATGATCTTTCCGCTTCTCTTTTCCATCATATCCGGAAGAACTGCCTTAGATACGATAAAAGCAGCTGTAAGATCAATATCGATTACCTGGCGGAAGTCTTCTACGGACATTTCTGCCATCGGGATCCTCTTGATGATCCCGGCATTGTTGACCAGGATATCCACGGAACCCATTTCTTCTTTGATGGAAGCCACCATCTTTTTTACTTCATCTTCTTTGGTAACGTCGCAGATATAGCCTTTTGCATCAATTCCTTTTGCCTTATAATCCGCAAGAGCCTTGTCCATATGCTCCTGGCCACGACAGTTAAAAACGATTTTTGCGCCTGCTGCTGCAAGGCCTTCGGCGATGGCAAAGCCGATTCCATAGGCGGCTCCTGTGACAAGCGCTACTTTTCCTTCGAGTGAAAACTTTTTCATAATATCAGACATGACCTGTTTTTCTCCTCTTATCCCTTAGAATATATTGACTTACATTTTCTCGGAGGACTATTCTGCATCCACGTCTGCTAAAAAGCGCATCCGCGGGCGAAACATGTCTCCTTTTCATGAATTTATTTCGCTTCTCAGCGAAGGTCCGGCGTAGGAATATTATCCATATCGTCGAAGGCCTGGTTCTCACCGCCCATTGCCCAGATAAAGGTATAATTGCTGGTGCCTGCACCTGCATGGATGCTCCAGGACGGGCTGATGACCGCCTCTTCATTATGCATGACGATGTGGCGGGTCTCGTTCCCTTCACCCATCATATGGAAAACGACATTTCCTTCCGGAATTTCAAAGTATGTGTAGATCTCCATTCTTCTTTCGTGGGTGTGTGCCGGCATTGTATTCCATACGCTGCCCGGTTCCAGAACAGTCATACCCATGGAAAGCTGGCAGGTCTTCAGAACATCCGGATGAATGAACTGGTTGATCGTACGCTTATTGGCTGTCTCCATGGCACCCAGAGGTCTCTTGTTGGCTTTCTCAATGGGGATGAAGGTCGTCTTGTAAGCACAGTGAGCCGGTGCACTTACCATGTAAAACTTCGCAGGATTTTCCGGATCACAACTCTTAAAGGTGACCTTTCTGGTCCCCTGTGTGATGTAGAGGCAGTCTTTGTAGTTCATTTCGAAAGTCTCGTCGTCCGCTGTAACTACACCCTTTCCTCCGATATTGAACATGCCCAGTTCTCTTCTTTCCAGCAGATAGCTGGTACCGAAGTTGTGCCATACATCGATGCCTTTATCGATAGATACTTCTTCATGAACCGGCATGCAGCCAAAAGTTACCATACGGTCAACATGAGAATAAACCGCTTTTACCTGATCCGGCTGATACAGTCCTGTAATCAGAAATTCATCACGCATCTCATCCGTCGTGTAACGCTTAAAATCTCTCTGATTCACTGAATAGCGAATGTCCATTTCTTCCATTCCTCCTTTTTATATGCCATGCATCCTCTTTACTGGATCCACCTTCCGCTGACATTATTTTACATACATTTCCTTTTCAAATTTCCTTTTTAAATTTCCTTTTCAATTTTCTTTTCAAATTTCTTTTTCACAACCATGTCTTTACTGGCCGTTCCGCCAGTCTGCAGCCTGATTCGTTATGCCTGAATCCTTTTTTGCCGCTCCCGGCTTCGTTTTTGTTTTACCGAATACATTTTATCGTTCCGAATCCGTATTTGTCACTCCCGGCTTCACTTCCATCTGGCCCTGTTCTGTTTCATCCGGTCCTGTTTCATCCGGTTCTGTTTTTTCATCCGGTTCTATTTCATCTGTTTCATCCTGTTCCGTCTCCTCTTCCTCCGGTCCACGGGGAATGTAGTTCGCAAATACCTTTTCATAGTACATGGAAAACAGGTAGGCGACAAGACCGACCCCGATCACGATCGTAAGAAAGTTTGTCCATACAATGGTGGTCAGATTCAGATAAATAAGGACTGCCGCCATCAGCACCATCTGAATGGTCACCTTAAAGTGCTTGATGGACAGGATAAAGGAATAATGAATTGTATTTTTAACGGTGTTAACGAATTTCGACTGCACTGCAAATACATACAGCAGCGAAAGGCTGTAGGGGATCAGAAGGGCAATACACAGCGCCCAGCCAAGTTTCAGCGTCGAATTGTCGGTCTGATTCCAGAACACCAGCCCGCCAAGAAGAAGGGCACCTGCCGCCGCATACAAGATCCAGATCACGGTGCTCTGTTTAAAGTTATCCTTAAAGGAATGAAAAAAGTTGGCAGTCGGATACCCGTCCTCTTTCCGGAGCTTCATACTGCTGTAGATCAGAGCAGTGGTGGAAGCCCCGATCGTAATGAGTGGTATACTTGTCACGATCCAGAGAATATTGAGCCACCAGATCTGCCCGACTCTCAAAATAAACCGCCAGACCGGATTATCATAACTGAAAAATTTCATTTCATCATTCCTGTTCTATCTGCTGAATGTTATTAAATATAAAATCCTGTCCTTCCTGCCCGTGAACAGCCACATCACGTAAAAGAAGTGTTTTTACATTAGATGCGAAAAAACCCTTTTTACTGCAGTTTCCGGCCCCCTCCGTCATGGCCGGCTCTCCGGAGGCTGCGTTTTCGGCGAAGGAGAAAGATACATTCTCAAGTACCAGTTCGTCGATCATTTTTTCAGGAAGTCCTTCTATATAGGCTGCCTGAACTTCGCAGCCGGTACACTCGATCTCTTTAAATGCCAGTTTCCGGATATCCGGTGTGCGCTCATCCGCAGGGATCCCTTCCCGCTGCTGTACATAGGTAGTATGTCCGTCCGGGTCACAGAAATAAAAGCAGTTGACAACGAGGGGCGTCATGACATGATCCATCTGGATTCTGTGGAAGAAAATTTCATCCACGATGGCATCCTTTCCTCTGCCCCGTCTGGTCTTGATCCTGAGACCGCGGTCCGTATTGCGGAAAATGCAGTCCTCCACCTTCATGGAAATAACACCGCCGGCCATCTCCGAACCGATAGTCACAGCACCGTGGCCGTTTTCCAGAAGGCACTGCCGGATCTCGATATCGCGGCAGGGTGTATGGTAGGTCTTTGCCATATAGATCTTACCTGCCTTGACGGCAATACAGTCATCTCCCACGGAAAAATGCATGCCCAGAATTTTAACCCCTCTGCAGGATTCCGGATCCAGACCGTCCGTATTGGGAGAATCTGCCGGATTGACGACCTCAGTCCCGAAGAATGAGATATCCTCACAGAAGTAGGGGTGCAGATTCCAGGACGGACTGTTGGTAAACAAAAGTCCCTGGATCGTCACGTGATTGCAGTGATTCAGAAACAGAAGCCTCGGCCTTGCCGGCAGGATCTTGGTCTGGTCCTTTTTCCACCAGGTGTCAAAGGAAGCTCCTCCGTCGATCACACCTTCGCCGTAAATTTCCACATTTTCAAGATAAAGCCCGGTCAGGATCCCGGTATGGGAGATCAGCGGATTTCCTTCCCAGGTTCCCAGATTGTATTCACCTTTTTCATCCCAGGTCTCAACCATGCCGGGAAGCAGCGGGACCGTATCCCGGGAAGCCGCTTCAGCCCTGATGACCGCCCCTTTTTCCAGACATATCTTCAGATTGCTCTTAAGAAACAGACAGCAGATCTTATAAGTTCCCGCGGGGACCAGTACCCGGCCGTCCGGCGGGCAGGCAGCTATGGCAGCCTGAAGATAGATCGTATCGTCTTTGATCCCGTCTCCTGCCGCTCCAAAATCCCGGACATTCAGCGTGACGGATTCTTCCTTCGTATGAAAATCCACGAACGGGAAAGCCGCTTCCTCCTGAACATCATCAGGTACTGCCTGTCCTCCTGTGATATCTGCATCTTCCACACATTTGCCGGGCTTTGCCTCCAGACGATATGCTGTATCCGGAAACAGACCAAAAAGATTTGTGATCACCTTATCGGTGGAAATGACATATTTCCCATTTAAAAAAATGCTGTAGGTCTCTTTTGTATGATAGGTACCGCCGTCACAAAGCTCAACAACCGCATTTCTGGCAGATACAAAGAGCATTTTCATTTCCATACGTATTTTTACTCCATCTAAATATTCCAAAAGAGCTGTCCGGGGCGGGCAGACTTCCCCGCTCCGCGGCAGCTCTACATGGTACATTTTCCTATTGGTTCCGATGAGGTTATTCCTCAGGAATACCTTGTTACTCTATTCACAGCCATCTCTCAAACATTAGGAAATCCGGCTGTGAATAGAACAATACCTTTCCGTAAAATGCAGATCAGCCCTTCACACCGCCGGCAGAAATACCTTCTACAAACTGGTCCTGTGCCATGAAGAAGATCACGATGGACGGAATAATGGAGATCAGCGATGTGGCCAGTACCCGGTTCCAGGAGAAACCTGCGTCAGAGTCCATGGACAGCTTGACGAAATAGGAAGCCGGATATTTAGCCGGTGTATTTACATAAAGCAGCGGTCCCATAAAGTCGTTGGAAGACCACATAAACTGGAACAGCGCGCAGGAAACGATCGAGGGCATCAGCATGGGCACCACGACTTTGATAAGAGTCTGCACCACATTACAGCCGTCGATCTTGGCTGCCTCTTCCAGTTCCCTCGGCACATTGTGAAGGAACTGCACCAGCATGAAAATGAAATACGTATCGCAGGCAAACAGAGACGGAACGATCAGCGGAAGATAAAGCGGAGAACCGACCCATCCCAGCTTATTATACAGAATGTACTGAGGAACGTTCAGAACGACCTGCGGCAGGAACAGTGTACTGATCATGATCGGATAGAGAATCTTTTTGCCGACAAAATCAAACCGTCCAAAACCATAGGCTGTGATCGTTGCGGACACAACCGTGAAAATAACCTTCGGGATAACGATCGTGAAGGTATTCAAAAGAGCCTTCCAGATATTGATATCACCGCCGTAGCTCTTCACAGCATCCACATATCCCTGTACGGTAGGATGACGGGGGATAATATTCAGGCCGGCAAAAATCTCGCTGTTTTCCTTAAAAGTAGCACCTACCATCCATACCAGCGGATATACCATAAAAATACCCACGATGATCAGGACCGCATAGCGGATGATGGCGGAAATCGTATTTTTTCTTTTTACCTTCTGATTATAGATATAGGAAGGATCATCTTTTATAGCTGTATTCATCATAATTTTCTCCCTCCTTAACCTTCATCTGCATAGTATACCCAGTATTTCTGGCTGATAAAGGAGATCGCCGTAAATACCAGGAGGATCACGAACAATACCCAGGCCATGGCACTTGCCATACCCATGTCATACGCCTTGAATGCGTTATTGTAGATCAGGATCGACATAAGAGTAGTCTTTCCTCTGGGACCGCCGTTTGTGATAATGAACGGTCCGTTGAATTCCTGGAACGCCTGTACCAGCTGTGTGATCAGGTTATAGAAGATAACCGGAGTGATCAGCGGCACAGTGATACTGAAGAACTGCTTCCATTTTTTCGCTCCGTCAATAGAAGCCGCCTCGTAGAGATCCTCGGGAACTCCCTTCAGCGCCGCCAGGAATATGACCATGGTCGACCCGAACTGCCATACACGTAAAAGACATATGATAAACAGAGCCCAGGTGGGATTCGTCATAAAAGAAGGCGGATTACCGCCCAGAAGAC
>CACZPF010000180.1 GCA_902782975.1 uncultured Lachnospiraceae bacterium | reverse complement strand
CAGGGAGTCATACAGGAAAACCGTCAGGAAGTGCGTTTTTGTTACTGACAACGACAGAGAGTATGGAGAGCAGTCAGCATGAAACATGGATATGGAATTTGATTAAAGCAGAGTAATTACAGGAAATATACAGTGGCTTCCGTTTTGAACCGTTTTGGTGATTCGCTGGATGTGGTAGCGATGAGCTGGCTGATTTATCAGATATCCGGCAGCGCGGCTTTTTCAGCTCTGAATTTTTGTGTAAATTATCTTCCGTCTGTTCTGCTGCAGCCCTTCTGTGGAGTTATTGTCGAAAAAAAAGACCATAAAATGGTGGTCAGCATCTGTGATGTTTTAAGAGCAATAGTCACGTTTTCCATAGCGCTTGCTGCCTTGAGGACGGGGGGATCTGCATGGATGGTTCTTCTGTGTACCTTTCTGATATCTACCCTTGAGGCATTCCGCCAGCCGGCGGGAACTGCCTTTATCCCTGATTTTCTTGCGGAGAAAGATATTGAAAGTGCGGTTGCGCTTAATCAGACCATTTCCAATGCCGTGGTTCTGATTGGTACTGCGTGCGCCGGCATTATGATTGCTGCCATCGGAGCACCGGCAGCCATTATGGTGGATGCCTGCTGCATTTTCGGGTCAGCAGTGATGACTTTTCTTATTCGCGCAGAGAAGAAGTCCCCGGCGGCAGATGAGGCTGCGGAAGAGGGAATCTGGGAAGGCTTAAAGAGTGGTATTCACTTTATTCTGGACAGTCCTGCGCTCAGGATTATTGCGATTACAGGAATGTTGACCAACATGCTGGGTGTTCCCTATATGTCTCTGCAGGCGGCCATAGTAAAGGAGCTTTTTCATCAGGGGCCGGCATTTGTTTCACTCATGAATACCTTTTATATGATCGGGATGATTCTGGGATCTGTTCTTGCTCCTTCCCTTCGGAAAAAGGTGAAAAATTCTCATCTGTTTCTTTTGGCTATTTTTATGACTGGAGCAGGTTATTGTCTTTTTGTACTGACATCGCATTTTTCGGTCGGGATAGGGATGATTTCTTTCATCGTCTCGATACTTCTGCTTGGAATTGGCTTTGCGGTGGGGATTCTGAATGTGATGCTGTCGGTACTTCTTATGGAAAAAACACAGAAAGATTATCTGGCACGGATCAGCGCAGTTGTTTCATCGGTGCTGATGACCGGACAGCTTTCATCATCGGCGATCATTTCGATTCTTCTGACAAGAATGTCCCTTGCAGTTCTGTTTATCTTTATATCATGTGCGGCGTTTGTTATCTGCTTTGTTCTTGGTCTGAATCCGGCCATGAAGCAAATGGATGAAGACAGGGAACAGGACTAAGAGACAGATAGTCAAAAGCAGAATCGGAGCTGCAGGCAGGAAAGAAGCTAAAAGCAGAACCGGAGTTGCAGGCAGAACCAAAGCCATAATACAGGAACGATTCAAAAGAGCCATTTTTCAGAAGCTGTTGTGCTGAAAAATGGCTCTTTTAAAATTCTGTCAATTTTGTCCCCGAATATAATCCGCGACGATCATGCCGCTTTCCAGCTGGACGCCAACCAGGCGTTTGATGGGAACCACGGAATACTGGGTTTTTTCCTCTACTTCTTTTGAAAGTGTCAGGAGTTTTTCTTCCATCTCGGCGATAACCCGGGTCAGCAATGCTTCCGCGTCGGTTCCTTTACGACGTGCCAGTTCATACCTGGCTCCCCGGATCAGGGAACTCCAGGAAAGCATCTGGTAAAATTTGGTTACGATAGCATTATCAAATTCTTCAGAGACTTTGCAGGGCTTTTTGTTTTCTTCATTCTGTCTGGCAAAATTGAGCTCGGTGTCATAGGTCTTTTTGCGCTCGTCAAGGCTGCGGCGGACGATTTTTACAAACACATTGTCTTCTCCGCAGAGATCTCTGTACTGATCAAAATAGAAAGCCTGAGATGGCAAAGCGGATGAAGGAGGCCTACGTACCGGATCCGGTAAGAAGTATCTCTCCCTGGAAAAACGGTTATCTTGCTGCCCGGGAGCTGGAAGGAAATTACAGCGTGGTTGAACTGGGAGAGGATCTTTCCATTGTAAGGACGCTGTTCCGGCGAAACGATCTTCCCGGGAGAACGCCTTTTTCCTGCACGGCCTGCCCGCAGGATCCAAATCTGCTGGCGGTGATGACTTTGAAAGACGCAGCTCCGCGGCCGGACTTTGTGATTTATGACTGGGCTGAGAAAAAGGTCGTTGATATCCTTCCGATGACCTTTGGGGGTGCGTGGTCTAAAAAGAAAAAAGTGTTTTATTTTGCCACGACTGAACAGGACGGGGATATCTCCAGGACAGTCATCAAATGCTATGATGCACAGGCAGGCGGACTGACAGATGTAAAGGCATTTGAAGGGAATTCAATCTTCGGACATGTAAACCTGTCGGAAAACGGGGATTATATTATGCTTTCTTTTTCCGTCGACTATTCCCGGGATGTTTTTTATGCCCTGCATGAACAGAGCGGGAGGATCAATCCCATAAATGAAGGAAAACCGGAGAAGCTTACTTATATCGATACCGCAGATGACAGGCATTATTTTATCTCTCTGGAAGAATCCGATCACGGAACGCTGATCTGCATCCCGGATGGAAAGCCTGCCGGGGAGGCACAGACAGTATATTGTGAGAAGGAAGGCTTTATGGACAGCGGGTTTGCCTTCGGCGGCCGGATATTTGTACATATACAGAATTGTGCCGCCAGTACGGTAAAAGCAATGCCAGGGGGCGAAATAATCAGGCTTCCTGCAGAAATCGGGGCTCTTACGCAGGAAGGTGAGGGAAATAAGGTCCGGTTTTTCCTGTTTGACTGCTTTACGCAGAAGCCGCAGATCCTGTCTTTTGACGGGGTGCAGTTTAAGACCGTCCTCAAGACCGGTGAAGAGCAGAAGAAGGATCTGTCCGGGAAAATGGCGGAAGAAGATACGGACCAGTCTGCGTTCCCGGAAAAAGAGAAACCGGATGAGCTGGTTACGGAGCTCCTGTTTGCAAAATCCACGGAAGATCAAACAAAGATCCCGTACTATCTCGTTCGCCGGAGAGACGCCGTGAAGAACAGGCTGAATCCGGTTCTGATGTATGGCTATGGAGGTTATAATATAAGCATGCCGCCATGGTCAAAAGAAATGGTGACGGGGACTGATATTCCTGCATGGGTGAGAGACGGCGGAATATACGTGCACTGTCTTCTTCGGGGCGGAAATGAATATGGACCGGCATGGCATGAGGCGGGGATGGGCCTTCATAAAAAGAACTGCTATGCTGATTTTATCGGTATCGCGGAAAAGATCATTTCTGACGGCTGGACTTCACGCAAAGAGTTTCGCCGCCATGCTGCAGGCGAAAAATACGGGGGATGCTCCCATTCTTTTAAGGGTACTTAAGGAAGGCGCCCATGACCGCGGGCAGGGTGATGTTTACTGGCAGACCGTAGCAGAGATGCGGGTATTTATAAACCATATGATCGGAGTGTAATTGAAAAGCCGGCAAAAGCAAAAAGACATGTGTCTTTGCTTCTGCCGGCTTTTCTGACAGATGTTTGAAATTCTGTAAAAAGAGTTTG